>JAGTVE010000143.1 GCA_018224485.1 Thioalkalivibrio sp.
CCACCGCCCCGACGCCCATACGTTTCAGCGTACGGATGATGCGGCAGGCGATGGCGCCGCGGTTTGCGATCAATACCTTGTCGAACATCTTGCTGCTGCTCCCAGCGGGACCTCCGGCCCCAGGGTCCGCGGGCCGTCCCGCGGGAGAGACATGCCGCCGGGGCCGTCCCCAGCGTTGCCGCCTTCGTGGCGGATGTGTCGCCCTCACTAATCCTCATGGCCAGCGACCACCCTGAAAATGAAAAGGCGAGCCACGGAAAGCACGGACAGAAACTGAAAAAGCCTTGAATCCGTTTTCTTCCGTGATTTCCGTGTCCTTCCGTGGCTGCACTTTCACGTTCATTCCGGTCGCGGTGCAATCCACTCCGCTCATCGCACCCTAAGCGGAATCCCAGACGATCATCTCCACCGGCGTCGGGTTGTAGGCATTGCAGGGGTTGTTCAGCTGCGGGCAGTTGGATACCAGCACCAGCACGTCCATCTCGGCGCGCAGCTCCACGTATTTGCCGGCATCGGAGATGCCGTCCTCGAAGGTCAGCCCGCCCTCCGGGGTCAGGGGCACGTTCATGAAGAAGTTGATGTTGCTGGCGAGGTCGCGCTTGCCGAGGCCGTAGTCGCTCTCGGCCAGCGCGCGCAGGAAGCTGTCGCGGCAGGAGTGCATCGGCTTCTTCTCGAGCCCGTAGCGCACCTGGTTCGACTCCGCCGCGCAGGCGCCGCCCAGCGTATCGTGGCGGCCGCAGGTGTCGGCGGTGATGGTCAGCATCACGTTGCCCTCGTTCGACATCAGCTTCGTGCCGGTGGTCAGGTAGACGTTGCCCTGCGCCTGCACGGTGTCGATCGCGCTGTAGCGCTCCACGGTGGGGCGCTCCAGGCTGTAGAACAGCGTGTCCACCGCCTGATTGCCCTCGAGATCGAGGATGCGCAGGATCTGGCCCCTGCGCAATGCGTGCAGCCAGGGCTCGCCGGCCGGGACCACCTCCCGGTACACGGCGTCGGCCGGGTCCAGCGGACTCTCCACAAGATTGATTCCACTCATCGCCTCACCCCTGGCAGTTGTGAATCGTGGTGTTCGCGAAGGCGCGTGCATTCTCCGGACGGTGGTTCACGCAGTAGTCGTCTTCCAGCACCGGAGGCGACCGGTAGATGGCCAGGTCGACCGGGCCGGGCGCGTACTCGGGCGCCGGGTCCATCGGGTGCGGCGCGGTATTCAGCACCACGAGGGTGTCCATCTCGGCGCGCAGGTCGATGTAGTCACCGGGCCCGCTGTTATCGGGATCGAAGTGCAGCACCCCGTCCGCTCCGGCGTAGACCTTGCTGAAGAGATTCAGGTTGGCGACGAGGTCCTGCTTGCCCAGCCCCCACTTCGCGAGTTCGATCAGGAAGAGTTCGTGGCCGCTGCGGTAGAAGTCGTTCCCGTACGCCTGGTAGCGATGTTCTCCGTACTTGCCCACGATGTCGGCGTCGCGGGTGATGCCGCCGATGGTGTCGTGCCAGCCGGCGGTGTCCTCGACGAGGGACAGCATCACCCGGCCCATGTCCGAATAGAGCATGTTGCCACGCGTCAGGCGCGACGTATGCTGGCCCTTCAGGGTATCGGCCATGTTGTAGCGCTCGAGCGGGTTCTGCGGGTTGTACAGCAGCATCGACACGTTGGCTCCGCCGTCGCGATCCACCAGCCGCAGCGTGAAACCGCGCCGGATCACCATCGACCAGTAGCGGCCGCCGGGTACCGTATCCCGGTGCACCACCGCCCCAGGGATCGCCTCCGGATTGCTCATGTTCAGTCCTCCTCAGTGTTCACGGGAGTAGTCGGGAATGGGGAGTGGGGTTCGCCCGCCACGCATCTCGTGGGAGCGGCTTCCAGCCGCGATATCTTCCACTCGGGACCGCATCGCGGCCACGGGCCGCCGCGGTCCGTGGTGGGCACGCGTCGCTTTGCCCACCCTACCCACCGGAACCCGCCTCGGGTGCCACCGGCAGGCCCGTCTGGTCACGGATTTCCTCGAGCAGCTCCGGCTCGATCCGGCCCACAGGGATGTCGTAGGTGATGTTCGCTCCGTAGGCGTTCGGGGCCTGCGGATCGTGGCGGACCTTGTCGAAGACCAGCAGGCGCGTGCCCAGATAGAAGCCCTCCTTCAGGTCGTGGGTGACCATGAAGATGGTCAGCCGCCGGCGTCGCCACAGGTCCAGGATCAGCGCATGCATATCCCTGCGGATACCCGGGTCCAGCGCCCCGAAGGGCTCGTCAAGGAGCAGGATCTTCGGGTTCTTCATCAGCGCCTGCGCGATCGCCAGCCGCTGCTGCATGCCCCCGGAGAGCTCGTGCGGGTACTTCTTCAGCGCATGCGTGAGCCCGACCGCCTCCAGCATCTCGAGGGCCTTCGTGCGGGCCCTGCGACGGACCCCACCGAACAGGCGGCCGGTGAATCGGGCGCGGCCGAACTCCTCGGCCACCAGCACATTGTCGAGCGCATTCAGGTGCGGGAAGACCGAGTATTTCTGGAACACCACGCCGCGGTCGGGCCCCGGCTCGGCGGGCATCGGCGCACCCTCCAGCAGCAGCTCGCCGCGGCTCGGAGCCTCTTCGCCCAGCAGCATGCGCAGGAAGGTGGTCTTGCCACAGCCAGAGGCGCCGACGATGGTGACGAACTCCCCGGTGCGGACCTCGAGATTCAAGCGCTCCAGCACCACGTCGCGCCCGTAGGTCTTCCAGACGTTCCTGAGGGTAACGATCATCTGGATGCCTGATCCTTCCGGGCGTCAGCGGAGGCCTGAAACACGCTGCGCGCGACCTTCGTTTCAGCGTGTGCCGTCATCGCCGCCGCCCCCCGTACCACGGGAAGAGCCAGCGGTTGGCGAGCCGCAGCAGCAGGTCAAAGAGGAAGGCAAGCAGCGTGATCCACACCACGTACGGCAGGATGGTGGCCATATCCAGGAAGCGGCGCACCAGAAAGATGCGGTACCCGAGGCCCTCGGTGGCGGCAATCGCCTCGGATGCGATAAGAAACAGCCAGGCCGCGCCGAGCGCCAGACGGGTCGCGTCGAGCAGGCGCGGAAAGACCTGCGGCAGCACCACGCGCAGCACCATCAGCCAGGTCGACGCGCCCAGTGTCTGCGCCTTGATCAGCTGTTCCGTCGGCAGTTCCTCGACCCGCTGCTGCACGTCGCGGATGATGAACGGGGCGATGCCGAACACGATCAGCACCACCTTGGCCAGTTCGCCGACCCCGAAGGTGATGAACAGGATCGGCAGCACCGCAAGCGGCGGGATCATCGCGACCGCCGTGATCAGCGGCGACAGGGTGCGGCCGGAATAGGGAATGAGGCCGGCGAGGATGCCGACCACGAGGCCCGTCAGCATGCTGATGCCGACTCCGAGGGCAAGCCGCGTCAGACTTGCCGCCGTGTCCACCCAGAGCACCAGCTCCCCGGTGCGGCGGCTGGGCTCGGTCGCGAGCCGCCAGAAGGTCTCGAGCATCATGCCGAGGGAGGGCAGCAGCGGATCGTCCGGGTTCTCCGCGAGCCGTGCTGCCGATGCCGCCACATAGGCCAGCAGCAGCAACGCAAACGGCAACAGCCCGAGCAGGTAGCCGACCGTATGCGGCGGATGCTCGTTGATCAGGCGTTTCACGAATGCGGTACCGGTGATGGGTACGTCAAGTGGAACAACGCGGCATCATCCGGCGGTAGTCGGGTTTGACCGTCGCCATCCGACACGAGGGCCGTCTCCATGGTCGAAGCGCGCATGTACATGGGGTTTAGCCAAAAAAGGTGGGGTAACTCGGCACGCCCGGGCAGTGGAGGTTGCATCCGCATTCGGGAGGTGCCGTCGGTGGGCCCGGTTCCGGACTGCAGGAGGCCACGGATGGCCGACTCCAAGCGCCCATGGACGGCTCGAGCGTGTCCGAAACCGGGCCCGGCGGCGGCACCGATGCCGCGCACGCGAGACGCGCCCCGTTCGACTACAGCTCTCCCTCCGCCGCCATGCCCATGTATTCCGCGTTGAAGCGGAAGCGGACATTGTCCGCGCTGCCCAGGATGGAGCCGTCGGCGAACTCGATGCCGACGAAGTCCGGGTTGGGTGCGCGCTCCCCGAGCAGGCCGTGCTCGAACGCGAACTGGCGCACCTTCTCCATCGTCTCCTCCGGCTCCGGTCCGGTGACGAAGTCGACCGCGTCCGCCGCGTCGTAAAACATGCGGGTGGATGCGAGCTGCGCCTCGTAACCGGCCAGGTCGGTGCCGCCGGCCTCGCCCATCGCCGCACGGGCCGCCCGGCCCGCCTCGTCGTCGCCCCGCATCACGTCCATGATCTCGTACCAGGCGCCGGTCAGCGCCTTGCCGAGCTTCGGATTGGCCTCCAGCACCGCGGTGTTGACCACCATCAGGTCCATGACCTCGCCGGGGATCTGGCTCGAATCAAAGACCACGTGGGCATCGTCGCGGGCGCGGATCTCGCCCAGCTGAGGATTCCAGGTGACGACCGCGTCCACGTCACGGGACCCGAAGGTGGCGACGATATCGGCGTCCGAGGTATTCACCACGCGCACGTCACGCTCGGTCATGCCAACGGAATCCAGTGCCCGGGCGAGCAGGTAGTGCGAGACGGAGAGCTCGACCAGATGCACGTTCCTGCCCTCAACATCCTCGAGCCGATCGGTGCCCTTCAGGATCAGTCCGTCGTTGCCATCGGAAAAGTCGCCGACGATCAGGGCCGTGGTGTCCACGCCTCCCGCCGCGGGAATGGTCAGGGCGTCCATGTTGGTCACACTCACGCCGTCGAAGGCGCCGGCGGTGTACAGGTTGATCGACTCGATGTAGTCATTGATCTGAACGATCTCGATGTCGATACCGTACTGGTCCGCCCACTTGTCCACGATGCCCGAATCGGCGCCGAAGCCCCATGGCATCCAGCCCACGTAGATGCTCCAGGCAATGCGGAAGCTGTCCTTCTGTTGTGCATGCGCCGTGCCCGCAGCCGCCATGGCCGTAAGCAGAACGCCAAGCAGCACAAGGCGCAGAGGGAGGCGAAAGAAGACTCGCTGGAACGGGTTCATCGGAAATCCCCTTGTGGTTACCGGTTTCGAAACAGGGCACGGGAGATCATCTGCAAACGCATCTCTCCCGGGCTTTTGTCCCGCCGTGTAACCCCAGCCGGTGAACCCGGGGAGGTCGGCAACTCTTGGACCAGACGCCCGCTTGCACGGACCGGAACCCTAGTCGCCCATTGGTGCTGCCTTTTCGGATCCGGAGATTCGCGCCCCGATGGAACACGCGCCTCCCATGCCTGTAGGTGCTAAAGCAATTGCCTTGCCAGGTCATGCAAGACGGGTAATTCAGTAGCTTGAGGAACCTCCCCGGACGGAACGCGGTCCCGAGGCCGCCGGCACGCACCATCGAGGTGCGCGGCCTTGAGCCAATGGAGTGCAATGGCCGCACTGCGGGCGCGCAGGGGCTGACAAACACAATCGTGAGCGCTATGGAGTACGGGAGATTGCTTCCGCGGCAGGAGGCGAGCCTCCTGCGGGGCAAAGCGGCGAGCTGCCGCACTACATGGGTCTGCGCCTTGATCCTTCCGGGTGACGCGGATCGTGATGACCGTTACACGGAACCCGAGAGCATCCAGTTCTTCAGGTCCGGAAGACGCCCTTCCTTCATTTCGAGACGGATCTGCGCGGGGCTGGGTGCACGCGCCTCCAGCAGGGACTCCAGAAGCTCGAAGTCCCTGCGGTCCAGAACCTGAAATTCGACGCCGGAGCCAAGCTCGTTTTCATGGACGACCCGAACGTCGATGGTGACCGAGAAGACGTCCTCCTCACCACCGAACAGCGTCAGCACGCAGCTGTGACCCACGCCCCCCAGGCGGACGCGGTCGAGGAATGCACCGCGGAGCCCGACGTCCTGTGTCTCGGTGTCGTGCTGGCATCCGTCGTCGAGACAGAGCTGGCCCGACAGCCTGACCGGGATACGCGTATTCTGTCGCTTTTCCATGAATGAAATACCGTCATCCTGCGTTGATCCCATCCATGGAAAACGGTTCGTCCATGACGCACTCGAACAATTCCCTTGACCGCCTAACAGCAAGACTAGCCTCAAGCCGCTGAAATTGCCATCGCAATCGCTGCGGGATGACACGCAGCTCCGCAACGATCAAGGCGACGGACGGCACCCTGGAAGACCAGGATCCGGCACGGCCATCAGCGGAAGCCGGCTACAGATCCAGGCGTCCCTGCCCCGCCGCCAGACGCCGCTCCAGCCTCCTGCGGCGGTGCCGTGCATCCGGGCCCTGGTCCAGGAGCCGGGCGTAATCCAGTGCGCGGGTCCAGTCGCGGCGCACGTGCTCATGATACTTCGCCAGGCGTTCGGCGGCCTCGGTGTTGCCATCGCCGGCGAGACGCTCCCAGATCGCCGCCGCCTCGGACACTCTCCCGGCTCCGCGCAACACCCGCGCCAGTTCGAGTGCCCCTTGGGCATCCAAACGTTCCCGCGCCGCCTCGAGCACGGACAGCGCACGACCGCGCTCTCCGCAACGTGCCCAGATCGCGGCCGCAGCGTGCGCGTCGGCGCCCCAGGACACCGGCTCGCGCAGCGATCGGACTAGCGCGGGTCCGAGTGCCAGCAGGCTCAGCACGTCAAGGGCGTTATGGCGCAGCACGCCCGCGAGCGCATCGGAGGGGGCACCGGCGAGGTGGTCGCGCCAGGCGCGGGGCGCCTCCGAGCCGGGTAGGTCGTCCTCGCGAATCAGCCCGAGCAGCCACCGCTCCGAGGTGGCCAGCCGGCAGTCCGGCCAGGCCTTGCGGAACAGGCGGCGGGTCGGATAGAGAAGATCGAGGTGAGGAGGCTCCGGTAATGTCGGGCCCCGCTGGAGCCGGCGGCGATCGCGCAACAGCGGCAGATCGAAGGTCTTCCCGTTGTAGCTGACCATCAGATCGGCAGCGACGAGGCTGGAGGCCAGCGCATCGAGCATTGCCGCCTCGCCCGCAAACGCGGTCAGCACCCACTGGCGGAGCCTTACACCGCCCGGCTCCGCCACGGCGATTCCGATCATGAAGGCCGCGGTACCGGTGCCACCCGCGAGCCCGGTGGTTTCGGTGTCGATGGCAAGGACCCTTACCCCCGGGTAGACATTGGCCAGCGGCCACAACGGTTCCAGTGCATCGGCGAGAGGGCGGCGCCCGTGGCGCGTCTCCAGGGGCAGCAGGGTCTCGACCAGCACCACGTGCTCCGCGACCACCTCCCCTCCCAGCCGATCCGCAAGCCCGGAGGCCGAGGGAGCCGTGGCTGTGCCCGTATCCACGGCAGCAGGTCCGGCAGGGGCGCCGGACGCCGGGCTCGCCCGGCCGCCGAGCCGCCGCAGCCGCGAACGCAGGTCCTCTCGGTACTCCGGTGCCCCGGGCCTATCAGCCACGCCGGGCGATGCCGGAGGTGACGGGTCGCCACTGGCACCGGGGCCCGGCGGATCGGAGTTCACGCCGGCCTGGCGGCGCAGCGCGTCAAGCCGGCTCTTCAGCGTCATCGCTGTGGAACTGTGCGAGCACCGTCAGCGCCGCGGCCTTCGGCGAGAAGCCGCGCGCCTCGTCGGAGGCGAGGATCGGTCCGATGCAGGCGGGGCAGCCGTGGCGACAGCCGCAGTCGCGGATCAGCTCTACCGCGCCCGCGACAACCCGCACGCGCTGGTCGTACAGCGGAGCGGCCAGGCCCACGCCGCCTGGGTAGTTGTCGTACAGGAAGACCGCGGGGCGGAAGCGGGTCTCGCGCTCGGGATCCTGTTCGCCGCCATCCAGGCTGCGCATCTGCCCGCGCCCGTCCGCGCCAACGGTCGCGAACCAGCGGGCGTCGCCGTCGCCGACCGCGCGGCCGATGTCCTGCGGCTCGGACATCGCGATCAGCGCGGCCACGTGGTGCATCGCGTAGGCGGCACCGAGGAAGCCGTCGAGTGCCTGCTGGCGATTCGGGAAGCACTCGGCGAGGACCTCCGGGGCCACCTGCCACCAGGCGGCGGTGGTGTGCATCTCCTGGTCGGGCAGGTCGATGTTGCCGTAGCCGATGTTCTCGTGGCTGTAGTAGCGGATCTTCTTGTAGCCGGGGATGCGCCGGACCAGGTGCACCTCGCCGTGCGCGGTCTCGGTGCGCCCGTCCGGCTGATGCTCGAAGCGGTCGAGGATCTTCAACCGCGTGTAGTCGATCGCGTCGGTGTAGTAGTCGACCTCGGTCCGGGTCACGAAGGCCTTGCGCCCGGTCCAGTCCAGCCGCTCGACCTGCCAGGTCTGCGCCTGCACCATGTAGATCGCACCCTCGTACAGCGTCTCGGCGGCGCTGGAGTAGTCGACCTCGGCAATGATCTCCTTGCGCCCGCGGGTGGTGTCCACCACCACGAAGTTGCCCTCGGCCACCGAGCGCAGGCTGACGCTCTGGGCCGGATAGCTGTCCTCGGTCCAGTGCCAGGTGTCGGCCTCGCGGTGCAGCACGCCGTGCTCCTCGAGGTAGCCGAGCAGCTCCTCGAGATTCTCCTTTCCGAAGCGGTCGCCCCTGCGGAATGGCAACTCGAAGGCGGCACAGCGCACGTGATCGAGCAGGATCAGGAGCTGGTCCGGATCGATGCGTGCGTGCTCCGGGGAACTCCCGAGGAAGAAGTCCGGGTTGCGGATGATGTACTGGTCCAGCGGCTGGCTGGTCGCGACCAGCACGCCCAGCGACGGGCGCTGGCGGCGGCCCGCCCGGCCAAGGCGTTGCCAGGTCGCGGCGATGGTACCGGGGTAGCCGTTCAGCACGCAGACGTCCAGGCTGCCGATATCCACGCCCAGCTCCAGCGCCGAGGTGGCAATCACGCAGTCGACATTCCCGGCGCGCAAGGCCCTCTCGGTCTCGCGCCGCTGTCCGGGCAGGTAACCACCGCGATACGCCGCGACGCGTGCGGGTCGGCGCGGGTCGGCGTCGAAGACGTCCTTCAGGTACTTGGTCAGCACCTCCACCATCAGCCGCGACTGCGCGAAGACGATGGTCTTCAGGCCGCTCTTCACCGCCATCCGGGCGATGCGCGTCGCCTGCGAGCGGGCCGAGGCGCGGATCCCGAGATCGGCGTTCACCACCGGCGGGTTCCACAGCAGCAGGTGGCGTTCGCCGGCCGGCGCGCCGCTCTCGGTGATCGCGGTCACCGGTTCCCCGATCAGTCCCTCCGCGAGTTCCGCCGGGTTCGCGATGGTCGCGGAACTGAGCACGAAGACCGGGTCGGAGCCGTAGAAATGGCAGACGCGGCGCAGGCGGCGGATCACGTTCGCGACATGCGAGCCGAATACGCCGCGGTAGCTGTGCATCTCGTCGATCACCACATAGCGCAGGTTCTCGAAGAATTGCGCCCACTTGGTGTGATGCGGCAACACGCCCTGATGCAGCATGTCCGGGTTCGAGACCACGATGTCGCCCTTGGTGCGCACCGCCTTGCGCGCGTCGCCCGGCGTGTCGCCGTCGAAGGTGAAGGCGCGGATCCCAAGGTTACCGGCCTCGTTCAGCTCCATCAGCTCCGCGACCTGGTCCTGGGACAGGGCCTTGGTCGGGAACAGGTACAGCGCCTTCGCGCGGTCCTTCAGCGCGGCCTGCAAGACCGGCAGGTTGTAGCAGAGCGTCTTGCCCGAGGCGGTGGGCGTGACCACCACCGTGTGCCGGCCGGCTGTGACCGCGTCCCAGGCCTCGCGCTGGTGGCTGTAGAGCTCGGCGACGCCGCGGGAACGGAGCGCGGTGGCGAGACGCGGGTCGAGCTCCTCCGGCAGCGGCAGCAGCCGGGCAGGCCGTTCCGGCAGCACCGCAATCCCGGTGATGCGCCCAGCGTAGCGTTTGCTCAGGCGCCGGACCAGCCGCTGAACCGGGTCATCGACCCCGGTCTCGACCGTCACCGCCTCCGCCTGCCGACTCCCGTGCATCATCCGCCCATGATGCACCGGAAAGCGCCCGCCGCAAACATTGAGCGCGGCTTGCCGCCGCTTTCACCGCCGGGGGTTTGCCACCGGCCCGCGGCAAGCCGCGCGAAGGACAAAGCGGGAGCAAGCTCCCGCACTCCAGAATGGAAACCCGGATCCGGCTTTTGCCAGACCCGGGGATAGGCCCTGATCAGGCCGTGGACGGTGTGGGCGCCCGGCCCCTGTTCCAGTACATGAACAGGATGAAGAGCACCGCGATCGCAATCCAGGCCACGTACCAGAGGGTGGCGGCGTAGATGATCGCCATCCCGAGTGACCCGGCCGCCAGTACGTAGTAGGTCATCGGGATCAGCGCCTTGCGGATCAGGTCGCCCTCGCGGCCGATCAGGCCGACCGTCGCCGAGGCCGCCACCACGTTGTGCACGCAGATCATGTTGCCCGCGGCACCGCCGACCGCCTGCAGCGCCACCACCAGGGCCGCGCCGTTGGCATCCAGCCCAATGGTCTCCGCGGTTGCGAACTGGAACAGCGAGAACATCATGTTGCTGACTGTGTTCGACCCGGCGATGAAGGCCCCCAGCGCCCCGATGATGGGCGAGAAGAATGGCCACGCCGCACCCGAGACCGCCGAGACGCCCTCCGCCAGCACCAGCGGCATGCTCGCGTAGGCCGAGGCCTGGCCGGACTGGATGAAGACCTGCACCATCGGCACCGAGAAGATCAGTGCCACGCTCGCGCCGAGGATGGTCTTGCCCGACTGGCCCCAGGCACGTGCATACGCACCCTTCTCCTTGTACATGCGGTGCAGGAAGTAGGTGACGATGGAGGCCACCAGCAGCACCGCGCCCGGCAGGTAGAGCGGCTGCGACGAGGTGTTGATATTGGTGCCGAAGATGTTCGCCCAGGACAGGGTCATCTCGGGTGAGCGCAGGAAGGCCGTGATCGGCTCGACCGTGCGCGTGATCACCAGGAGCACCACCACCACGACGTAGGGCACCAGCGCCTGCACCATGGTGATCGGAAGGCCCTTGCGCACCGGGTCGGGCTGATCCTGGAAGCGGCTGATCCACTCCGGCTGCCAGTGCTTGCGCTCCTCGAACTGGAACACCTCCTTCGGCACCAGGAAGCCGCGCCGGGCCGCGGTCACCACGATCACCAGACCGACCAGCCCGCCGACGATGGACGGGAATTCCGGGCCCAGCAGCCAGGCCACCAGCACATAGGGGATGGTGAAGGACAGTCCGGCGAACAGCGCGAACTTCCACGCCTTCAGGCCCTCGCGGAAGGAACGCGACTTGCCGAAGAAACGGGTCAGCATGCCGACCATGATCAGCGGGATCAGGAAACCGACCAGCGCATGCAGCACCGCCACGTTCGCGCCGATCTGGAAGAGGTAGTCCTGAAAGGCGACGTCTCCGATGTGTCCCATCACCACCGGCTGATCCGACAGCCCGGCGTTCACCCCGACCAGGATCGGGGTGCCGACCGCTCCGAAGGACACCGGGGTCGACTGAATGATCAGCGCCGAGAGCACCGCCGCCATCGCCGGGAAGCCGATGGCCACCAGCAGCGGTGCGGCGACCGCCGCCGGGGTCCCGAAACCCGCAGAGCCCTCGATCAGCGCCCCGAACATCCAGGCGACAATGATGGCCTGGATACGGCGGTCCGGGGAGATGTCCGTGAAGCCCTGACGCAGTGTCTGCATCGCCCCGCTTTCGCGCATGGTGTACAGGAGCAGGATCGCACCAAAGACGATGAACAGGATGTTCAGCGCCGTGACCACTCCATGCACGCTGGCCGCCGCAACCACCAGCATGTCGGTGCCCCAGAACAGCAGCGCGATCGCCACCGTAACCGCGTAGGCCAGCGGCATTGCGTGCTTGGCCGGCCACCGCAGGACCACGAGGAAGACGAAGACCGTGAGCACTGGCATCAATGCCAGCAGAAACAGGATTCCCAGGTTCATGAACGTGCTCCTCTCTCGTTATTGGTATCCGGCGCTGTCGAACTCTGCGGGAGTCGGTGCATTTTTCATCATGACCCGCCGCCGTTGCGGGCCACCCCTGTAACCGCAGGGGCCGGGGAAGAGGGCGCGGCTCGCCTCCCCGCGGGACGCCGTGAATACATCCCTGTAGGCTTGACGGCAGCATCCCTGCTGCCGACACCCGCCGAAAGGCGAGCACTCTCTTCCCTCAACCTCTCGGAGCCAAAACACGACCCCCTGGTGACGAAAACACCAGCCATGGTCCGCGTGAACCTATAGCCACGGAACAACACGGAAACACACGGGAAGGAGTTTGCATGCCCGTCATATTCCGTGATGTCCGTGTTTTCCGTAGCGTGTTTTCATTGTCTGGTGTCGCTGCGTGCGCCATGACCATCAATCCACCAGCAGCACGTGCAGACTGCGGGGACCGTGGGCGCCGAGCTGGATGGTCAGTTCGATGTCCGCGGTCCTCGACGGACCGGTGATCACGTTCACCGTTCTGGGCCAGCCCTTTTCTCCCCGCTCCCGCAGTGCGGCCCAGGCCTGTTCCAGGTGCGATACCAGGTCCTGCGCGCGCAGCACCACGATGTGGTGATCCGGCAGGAAGTTGAGCGAGGTGGGGTTCTCCGGGCCGGACAGCAGCACCAGGCTGCCGCTCTCGGCCACGCCGCGCCAGGCCTGGCTGACCCCCGCAAAGTCACCGCCGCGGGTCGGCCCCACGCTGGGCGCGATTCCCGCGCCGGCCCAGTCCAGCGCCTCCAGCGACGGGGCCACCGCCGTCTCGGGAGCCAGCCCATGGCCGGCGAGATAGCCGGCGACCGCGCCAGGCACCTCCTCGAGGGCCGTGAGTTCGCTCATCGTGCCCGAGACCTTCTCCAGGCCGGTCCGGAAGACCTGGGCGGGTGTCCCCTTGGGCAATTTCGGCAACAGTGGCTCGCTGTCGGTCGCCCCCCTGCGCGCATCCAGGGCGGCGCGTGCGTCCGCGCCCAGCGCTCCGCGTCCGAGGCTTCGGCGGATCGCTGCCAGCACCTGCTCGCGACCGCCGCTCATCACCCCTGCCCCCGCTGGCGCCGTTGCCAGACCGCCATGAAGGTCTCGCCCTGCGGCGCCGGCAGATCGCGGCCTCCCCGAAACCAGCTGCCGGCCAGCGGCATGCGCCGGAAGCGGCCCTTGCGGCCGGCGAGCAGCGCCAGCATCCGCGCCTGCACCCGAGTGCCCAGCCGATAGATGCGGGGATGGGTGGTGAACCAGACCCAGGCCGCCAGGCCCCAGCGCATGGGCTTCAGGCCCAGCCGCAGCTGGTACTCGCGGTGGCGCAGCGTACGCAGCAGGTCCGGTAGCGGGATGCGCACCGGGCAGACCTCCGCGCAGTGGCCATTCAGCGTGCAGGCGTTCGGCAGGTTCCCGGCCTCCTTCAGCCCGACCGCGAGCGGGGTGAGGACCGATCCCATCGGTCCGGGGTACACCCAGCCGTACGCGTGGCCGCCGATCGCGCCGTAGACGGGGCAGTGGTTCATGCAGGCACCGCAGCGGATACAGCGCAGCATCTCGCGGAACTGGTCACCGAGCATGGTCGTGCGGCCGTTATCGATCAGCACCACGTGGTATTCCTCCGGGCCATCGGTATCTCCCGGTCGTTTCGGCCCGGTCGTGAAGGTGGTGTAGGTGGTCATGTCCTGGCCAGTCGCGCTGCGCCCAAGCAGCCGCAGCAGCGTGCTGGCATCCTCGACGGTCGGCACCACCTTCTCGATCCCCGCGGTCACGATGTGCACCTTGGGCAGCGAGCAGGTCAGGTCGCCATTGCCCTCGTTGGTCACGATCACGCTGGTGCCACTCTCGGCGATCAGGAAGTTGGCACCGGTGATGCCGACATCGGCGGCGAGATACTTGCCGCGCAGCACCTGCCGCGCCTCGTTCACCATCTCCGGGACCTCGGCCAGCTTCCGGGTCAGACCGTATTTCTCGTGGTTCTGGTGAAACAGCTCGGCGATCTGGCCGCGGGTCTTGTGCACCGCCGGCACGATGATGTGGCTGGGCGGCTCGTGTGCGAGCTGGATGATATATTCGCCGAGATCGGTCTCGACCACCTCGAAGCCGGCCTCCTCCAGCGCGCCGTTGACGCCGACCTCCTCGCCCACCATGGACTTGCCCTTGGTGATCATGCGCGCGCCGCTGGCACGGCAGATGTCGACCACGATGCGCCGCGCATCCTCGGCACTGGAGGCCCAGTGGACCTTGCCGCCGCTGCGCTCCACCGCATCGGCATAGCGCTCCAGATAGTGATCCAGGTTCTCCAGCGTATGGTCCTTGATTGCAACCGCGCGGTCGCGCAGCGCTTCGAACTCCGGCAGCCGATCCACGGCCGTCGCCCGCTTCACCGCGAATCCGTCCTTGGCCCGGTTCAGCGCAACCTGCAGGGTCTCGTCCTGCAGGGCCCAGATGGAGCGTTCCTTGAAGGCGTGGCTGAGCGGTTCCATCACGCACCTCCCTTGGGCCGGCGGGGATCGCCCAGGCCCGGGACATCGGCCATGCCCGCGAGCACCTCGGCGACGTGGTAGACCCGTACCCGCCCGCCCTCGCGACCGAGGCGACCGGCGATGTTCAGCAGGCAGCCGAGATCGCCGCCCAGCAGCACCCCGGCTTCGGTGGCATTGATCGCCGCGGCCTTGTCGGCAACCATCCGGCCGGAGATCTCCGGGTATTTCACGCAGAAGGTGCCCCCGAAACCACAGCAGATCTCGGAGTCGGCGAGCTCCGCGAGCTCCAGCCCGCGGACCGTGGCCAGCAGCCGCCGCGGCTGTTCCTTGATGCCGAGGGCACGCAGGCCATGGCAGCTGTCGTGATAGGTGACCCGATGCGGGTACGCCGCATCCACGGATGTGACGTCACGGACGTCGGTCAGAAAGGAGATCAGTTCGTAGGTCTTGTCGGTCATCGCCCGTGCGCGCTGCTGCCATCCGGGCTCGGAGGCAAACAGGCGGGGGAAGTCGCGTAGCATGCCCCCGCAGGAGCCCGAAGGCGCCACCACGTAGTCGAAGTCCTCGAAGGCCTCGATGGTCTGCCGGGCCGTCTTCGCCGCGCCGTCGAGGTCGCCGTTGTTGTACGAGGGCTGCCCGCAGCAGGTCTGCGTCATCGGCACCTCCACGTGACACCCGGCCTGCTCGAGCAGGGTGACCGCGGCCAGGCCGACGTTCGGCCGGTAGATGTTCGCGAGACAGGTGACGAACAGCCCCACGCGCGGACGGGTGCCCGCGTCGGCGCCACCGGATGCTGCCCCGGGGGCATTCATATCGCGGACGTGCCGCTGGATGACATAAGCATTCTCCCCTGCGGCCTTGCCCGCGTTACTTCAGCCTTGAGCATAGCAAACCATTTGGCAATCGTTGGACCAGTTATCGTCCGGCCCCCGGGGAATCATGATCCCCGGCCGCCGCCTGCGTTAGAGGCGGGTGGCGCGGGACCGCCTGCGCCGGGGCCACGGTGACCGGGCCCTGACGGAACCGGCCGCCCGCCACTCAGATCCGCGAGCCAGAGCCGTGCAGGCTCCCCGGCCTCCAGCCAGAGAAATGCCAGCTGCCCGAACTCGCGGGCCAGCCGATTGAGCCTCGCCAGGCCGATGGCCGGAACCAGCAGACTGGTCTCGTCCGGCCATATGCCCGCCGGATCACCGGCATACCCCGCCGATGCGGTGAGCCCCTCGGCCTGCAACCGGCGCCAGAGCGCCTGGTGCCGGTTCAGGTTTTCGAGGATCGGCAATTGCCGGGAACCGGGGTTGAAGGCCGTGAGCCAGCCGGCAGGGCCTTCCGCATCCAGCCAGGCACCGAGCGGCACGGGCACGGGCCGGTCGACCCGGAAGCGGCAGACCCGCCCGCCGACCGGGACCACGTACTCGGCCGCTCGATAGGCCGCGAGCAGCGCGGGATCCGGCGGCGGGGCGGTCTCAGCGCCCATTGCCGCCTCCACCCGGGTCGGGGCCCGGAGGACTGCCGCGCAGGGCCGCGCCGAGTCCACTGCCCCGGATCACGCGCCGCTCGATGGCCTGCTCGAGGACCCCGGGAACCGGCTCGATCAGCGTGAACCAGCGCCGCGCGCGGGTGATCGCCGTGTAGAGCAGCTCCCGGGTCAGGACCGGGACCTCGTGGTCCGGCAGCAGCAGCGCGGTGTGATCGAACTCGGAGCCCTGGGCCTTGTGCACGGTCATCGCGTACACGGTCTCCACCCGTGTCAGTCGGCTCGGCTGGATCCAGCGCACCCGGTCGCCGCGGTCCTCCTTGGGGAAGGCGACGCGCAGCGCCCGGGCCGGGCGGCCATCGGCATCGCGATGCGGAAGGCGCAGCGTCACGCCGATGTCGCCGTTCATCAGGCCCAGACCATAGTCATTCGCGGTGACCATTACCGGCCGCCCCGCATACCACACACCGCGCCCCGTGATCAGGCCCTCGGTGCGCAGGGCCGCCTCGACCCGCCGGTTAAGCTGTTCCACCCCCCAGGGCCCCTGACGCACCGCGCACAGCAGCTGGAACCCGCGGTGCGCCTCGAGCACCCGCCCCGCCCAGGCGGAGACCGCCTCCGGCTCGGCCTCGTCTCCAGGATCCTCCCCGACCATCCTGCACAGGTAATCCGCATGGCCCGCGGGCCGGGCGCCGTCCCCGGCGGGTCGGAAGCCTTCGGCGCCGCCGTGTACCACGCTGCGCTCCAGTGCGCCCTCGCCGGCACCCTCCAGCGTCTGCACGGCCAGGTCCGGCAGCATTCCCTGACCCGCCAGGATGGCGCGCGCGGCCGCCGCATCCCCGGCGTTCACCGCGCGCGCGAGGCTGCCGATCGCGCTGTCCTCACCGAAGCGGTAGCTCCGGCGCAGCATCACGATGTGCTGATCCAGCTCCTCGCCCCGGGCGTCCAGCAACGCCCCCGGGATCTCTTCTCCGCTGACCCTTCGCAACCATTCCCGGCTGGGGGCCGTGTAGTGACCGCCACCGGCCCGGGCGCAGAGCTCGCCGAGCACCGCGCCCGCTTCCACCGAGGCCAGCTGGTCGCGATCGCCCAGCAGGACGAGGCGCGCGTGGTCCGGCAGGGCCTGAAAGACCGCCGTCATCAGTTCCAGGTCGATCATCGAGGCCTCATCCACCACCAGCACGTCGAGCGCGAGGGGGTTGCCCGAATCGTGCCGGAAGTGCCGGGTGCCGGGCCGACTGCCCAGCAGCCGATGGACGGTACCGACGTCGGTCGGGATCGCGGCGCGGATCCGGGCGCCGGCCCCGTCCCCGGGCAGCGGCAGCTCGTGTACGGCACCGGCGACCGAGGCCCCGAGGCGCGCGGCCGCCTTGCCGGTCGGGGCCGCCATGCGGATACGCAGCGGCTGCGCGCGACCGGCCTCCTGCTGCAACGCCTGCAGCAGTGCGAGCAGCCGGACCACCGTCGTGGTCTTGCCGGTGCCGGGACCTCCCGTGACCACCGTGAACCGGCCGCCTGTGGCCAGCGCGCAGGCGACCCGCTGCCAGTCGGTGCCGCCCTGCCCTGGCGGGCCGAACAGGCGGTCCAGCCAGGCCCGCACCGATGCCGCATCGACACCGGCACGCAGGATCGCGCTGTCGGCCAGCCTGCCTCTGACGGCCTCGCCGATGTATTGCTCGCAGGCCCAGAAGCGACGCAGATACAGGCGGCCGCCGGTACACACCAGCGGCGTGTCACCGGCTCCGGCCGATACCAGGTCCGGGTGCGACAGGCCCTCCACCCAGGCATCGGCGGTCATTCCCCTCAGGAGTCTCGCCGGACCGGAAACGACACCGGCTGCGGCGCCCTCGGGCGGCAGCGAGAGGCTACGGTCCGGGTCGGCCAGGGTGGCGTCGAGATCGAGGCACACGTGGCCGCGTCCCAGCTGGTGACTCGCGAGCGCCGCCCCGAGCAGCAGCAGCGGCGGGGCCTGCGCCACCTGCTGGTGCAGGAAGGCGGCGAAGGCGTGGTCCAGTGCACGCAGCCAGCCCAGGCCGACCCAGGCATCGAGCAGGTCCAGCAGCCCCTCGGCGGAGTCCAGGGCCTCGTTTCGCACCGAGGGGTTCACGGGAGAACCTCCGCTGCGCGGTCGGGCGCGGCCCGGACCATCCGGTCGAGTTCCTCGATCAGGGCCGCCGGCGGCCGTTCGAAATGCAGACCGCCTCCCGGCGAATCGAGGCCGCGCAGGAACCAGGTGATCGTGCCCCCGAGGTGCCGTTCGTATTTGTACCCGGGTAGACGGACCTGCAGCAGCCGGTGCAGCGCCAGGGTGTACAGCACGTATTGCAGGTCGTAACGGCTCTCCAGCACCCGCTCGCGCATCCTCGCGGCGGTGTAATCGACGGCCCCGGGGCCAAGCCAGTTCGACTTGTAGTCCAGTGTGTAATAGCGGCCCTCGTGTTCGAAGACCAGGTCGATGAATCCCTTGAGCATCCCGTTCAGGATCCGGGTCTCCATCTCCGGGCGCGGCGCCGCATCCAGCGTGGCGACCCGCACCGCGCCGTCGATGCGCCGGGCGTCCACCCAGCGCGTCTCGAACCAGAATTCGAGCTCGGGCTGACACGCCGCCAGCCGGGACAGCCGGAGCGGCTCGCCGGTGCCCGGCAGATCCAGCGGCGCACCCAGCAGTCGCCCGAGCCACTCGGTGACCGGGTCCACCCAATGCTCCCAGCCCCGCCGCCGGCAACGGCGGGCCACCGTATCGCGCAGCCGTTCCGGGTCTGCGGCCACGGCGGCGA
>JAGTVE010000144.1 GCA_018224485.1 Thioalkalivibrio sp.
GCCGTTGCGGCATGGTGTGCTCCTGGATTCCTGGCGGACGGGTTGTTGGCTGGTGGGCCCGCTGCGCTTGGCCCACCCTACCGTGATCTCGCCGGCGCGCTGTCGGCCAGACCAAATGCAGCGTACCCACCCAATGCCAACGGTTGCTCCAGCTGTATCGACTCTACTTCCCCCGGGACACTCGGGAAAAGCAGGCACAAAAAAGCCGGGGACGTGCCCCGGCCTTGTTGGCCTTGGTGCCTCGGAAGGCTCAGCCGACGGTGGTCTCGACGCTGTCGCTTTCACCCTTGTTGTCGGTCCAGGAGAGCTTCAGGCTGTCGCCCGAGCTACCCTCGAACTGGAACTGGTAGAAGGGGTTGCGGGAGATCGTGGTGTTCCAGTAGGCCGTCATCACGGTGTTCCCCTCACTCTCCGCCAGCACTGTCTGGATGTGGTGGGGCGGGATCGGGTTGCCGGCGCTGTCCTTGGCGGTGCCGGTTTCCATCGGATGGGTCATCAGGGCACGTACGGTGACGATGCCGTCGCGTTCAGCGGCACGAATGCGAATGCTCATTGTTCTACCTCCAGAGATTGGGAATGTCGGATCGGCTGTTCCAGCCGCTTAGCCGCCGCAGCCACCGATGGTGACCTTCACTTCGCGGCTCGCCTGATACCAGGTGCCGTTCGACTTCACGGTCGCGACCACGTCGGAGGACTCACCCATCTTGATGCGGGTGGCGAACATCGGCACGGCGCCAGCACCCAGGATGTACTGGGAGGTCAGCGGGGAGCCGTTCTCGACCACGAACAGGGCCATTTCGCTCACGTCGGACAGGCCGGTCTCCACGGTCACCGGCACGACCATGCCGTTTTCCGCAATTTCCGGGGCGGTAATCTCGATATCGCCTTCCGCCAATTCGGTGGTGCCGAGCGCAGCCTGCAGGGAGGCCTCATAGTCGCGGGTCTTGAAGACCTCGGCTGGGAAGGCGGCCAGGAGCTTGCTGGGAGCCAGCAGGCCAGCTCCAACGGCGACGCCGACGGTGCCGGCAGCCAGGCTTCCTTTCAGAAAGACACGGCGCTTATTGCTTGTCATGGAGTTCTCCTCTCATCTTTGGTTCGGTCCGGATCGTCCGGGGCGTCGGGATGGAAACGCCTGTGGTACGGACGGGGCTTCAGACAAATCTATTCCAACAGTGGTTCAGCAAAAACCCGCAGTCGCGACCCGCCGGGCGGCGCCGGGACGCGCCTGCACGCCACCAACTGGTAGCGAACCATGGAGTCTAGACCATACTGGAGGGGGTATGCGAGATGCAGCGCCCCGCACTCCCATTTACACTAGCAGCAAGAATCCCGTTGCGCCCGCCACCATGCCCTGCAAAGCCCAGCTCGTCTTCGTCGTCCTGATCGTGATCCTCGGGTCCATGCAGATCCTTGCGAGCTGTGGTCAGAAGGGCGACCTGTACCTGCCGGAGGATGCCCCCGAGGAGCGCCGCTGATGGACCATTTCGCGCTGCACAACAACGTGCTGCACTGCGAGGGCGTGGCACTGGATACGCTGGTCGAAGTGGTCGGGACGCCTGCCTACGTCTATTCCCGTGCCACGCTGACCCGTCACTACCGGGCCTTCACTACCGCCCTGGAGGACATTCCGCACCGCGTCTGCTTCGCGGTGAAGGCCAATTCCAGCCTCGCGGTGCTCAACGTGCTCGCCCGCCTGGGTTCGGGGTTCGACATCGTCTCCGGCGGCGAACTCGAGCGCGTGCTGCGCGCTGGCGGGTCGCCGGGCGGGATCGTCTTCTCCGGCGTCGGCAAGACCGCGGACGAGATGCGGCGTGCGCTCCGGGTGGGGATCCACTGCTTCAACATCGAATCCGGATCCGAGCTCGGGCTGTTGAACCGCGTGGCCGGGGAGCTGGAGCTGCGCGCGCCGATCTCGATCCGGGTCAACCCGGACGTCGATGCCGAGACGCATCCCTACATCGCCACCGGTCTGCGCGAGAACAAGTTCGGCGTGGACGTGGATGCGGCGCTGGCGCTCTATCGCGAGGCGGCTGCGCTGCCCAATGTGGCGATCCGCGGGGTCGGCTTCCACATCGGGTCGCAGCTGACCCGCCTGACACCCTTCACCAACGCGCTGGAGCGTGTCCTCGCGCTCGCCGAACACCTGCGCGCGGAGGGGATCGCGCTGGAGCACATCGATGTGGGCGGCGGTCTTGGCGTCCGCTACCGGGACGAGACGCCGCCGGAACCGGCCGACTATGCCGCCGCGCTGAAGCAGGTGCTCGCGGGCCGGGACCTGAAGGTGATGCTGGAGCCGGGGCGCGCGATTGCGGCGAACGCCGGCATCTTCCTCACCCGTGTGGAGTTCCTGAAGCACACCGACCACAAGGACTTCGCGATCGTGGACGGGGCGATGAACGACCTGATCCGTCCTGCGCTGTACGGCGCCTGGCAGGAGATCGTGCCGGTCCGGCCGCGCGGCGGACCCGGCCGGGTCTATGACGTGGTCGGCCCGGTCTGCGAGACCGGCGACTTCCTGGGCCGCGAGCGGGAGCTGACGCTGGCCGAGGGGGATCTGCTGGCGGTGCGTTCCGCCGGCGCCTACGGCTTCGTGATGGCCGGAAACTACAACAGCCGCCCCAGGCCGCCCGAGGTGATGGTGGATGGCGACCGTTTCCAGATCGTGAACCGGCGCGAGCAGGTGGATCACCTGATGATGCGCGAGAGCATGCTTCCGGTGGATGCCTGATGGAACGGCGGCCCGAACCAGAGCTGATGCTGGGGGAGGAGCAGGCCCGCGCCTATGCGCAGGCAGACTTCAGCGAGCCGCACGAGCACTTCGTGGATCTGTTCGCCGAGCGTTTCCCGGAGCCCGTCAGCGGGATGGTATTGGATCTCGGCTGCGGTCCCGGGGACGTGAGCCTGCGCTTCGCGGCGCGCTACCCCGCCTGCCGGGTCGACGGGATCGACGGATCGCCGGCGATGCTGGCCGCGGGCGCGGAGCCGTGCCGCCGTCACCCTGCCGGGCCCCGGGTCAGACTGGCCCCGGGGCTGCTGCCCGAGGCCAGCGGTCCCGCGGTGCCCTATGGCACGATCATCAGCAACAGCCTGCTGCATCACCTTCACGATCCGCGGGTCCTCTGGGCGGTGATCCTCCGTGACGGCGCGCCGGGAGCCCGTGTATTCGTGATGGACCTGTGCCGCCCCGACTCGCCGGAGCAGGCCGGGGCCCTGGTCGCCGAGTACGCGGATGGGGAACCCGAGGTGCTGAGACGCGACTTCGAACACTCGCTCTACGCCGCGTTCACGCCGGACGAGGTGCGCGACCAGTTGCGGGAGGCGGGGCTCGACGCCTTCCGCGTGGAACAGGTCAGCGACCGGCATCTGCTGGTCTGGGGGCACCTGTGAGCCCCGCCCCCTGGGCGCCGCGATGACGGATCCCGGGCGCGCCCCTCCGGCGGTGGGGGCGGGCCTGAGGGGCATGGCCTTTGCGAAGATGCACGGGCTGGGCAACGACTTCGTGATGATTGACGCTGTGCGTCAGCAGGTCGACCTGAGCCCGGACGACGTGCGCTTCCTGGCCGACCGCCACTTCGGCGTGGGCTGCGATCAGGTGCTGCTGGTCGAGCCACCCTCCGACCCGGCCGCGGCGTTGTTCCGCTACCGGATCTACAACGCGGACGGCGGCGAGGTGGAACAGTGCGGCAATGGTGCGCGCTGTTTCGCGGTCTTCGTGCGCGAGCAGGGGCTGACGCAGGCGGACACCATCGCGGTGGAGACGCGCGCCGGCCCGATCGTGCTGCAGGTGGAGCCGGACGGGCAGGTCCGGGTGGACATGGGCCGGCCGTGTTTCGAGCCCGCGGAGATCCCCTTCCTCGCGGAGGCGGCAGCCGAAGAATATGCCCTCGACGTGGACGGCACGACACTCGGCATCGGAGCGGTCTCGATGGGCAATCCGCACGCGGTGATCCTGGTCGACGACGTCCGCACCGCCGCAGTGAGCCAGCTCGGTCCGCTGATCGAGCACCATCCGCGGTTTCCGAACCGCGTGAACGCCGGTTTCGCGGCCATTCGCGGGCGCGGGGACATCGACCTGCGGGTGCACGAACGCGGCGTCGGCGAGACGCTGGCCTGTGGCACCGGCGCCTGTGCGGCGATGGCCGTCGCACGCCGTCGGGGGCTGGTCGATGCGCGGGCGCGGGTCCATCTGCCCGGCGGGAGCCTTGTGCTAAGCTGGTCCGGCCTGGCTACGGATCCCCTCTGGATGACCGGCCCGGCCACCACCGTATTCCAGGGTCGAATCAAGCCATGACTGCCAGTTCTCCGCGCACCGAACCCGATTTTCCCACCGAGGACGCCGTCGAGGCCTTCCTGCGCGAGCATCCCGATTTCTTCGAGCGTCACCTGTCGCTGCTTGACGTGCTGTGCCTGCCCCATCCCGCGGGTGGCTCGGTGTCGCTGATCGAGCGCCAGGTCTCGCTGCTGCGGGACAAGAACCGCTACCTCGAGCAGCGCATGGCCGAACTGGTCGAACGCGCCCGGGAGAACGAGCGCATGGGTCTGCACCTGCACCGGCTGGCGCGCACGCTGATGCACGCCGAGGGTCTGGACGCGGTCCTGGCACTTACCCAGGAGGCGCTGCGCGACGAGCTGAAGGCCGAGCTGGTCAGTATCCGTCTGGCGGCGCAGGACAGCAGCGATCTGCACCGCCTCCCGCCGGTGGAACTCGAGCAGTTCGAGGAGCTGTTCGCGCGCGGCCGGGCGGTGTGCGGACGCCTACCGCGTACGGCACTCGAGGCGCTGTTCGGCGACGATGCTGCCGGCATCGGCTCGGCGATCCTGATGCCGCTGTTGGTCGATGGCCGCAAGATCGGGGTCCTCGGGCTCGGCAGCCGGTCGCCCGAGCGCTTTCTCCCCGACATGGGCACCTATTTCGTCACCCACCTGGGTGAATTGCTGGCCGAGGCCATCTGTTGTCATGACGCCCGCTGCTGCGCCACCGGGTAGGCCTGCCGGCGGATCGGAGCAGCCGCGGGACCCCGCCGTCCAGGCCTTCCTCGATCATCTACGCGACGAACGCGGGCTGTCGGTGCATACCGTGTCCGCCTACGGGCGGGATCTCGACCGGCTGCGGGCCGGTTTCACCGGTGGCTGGAAGGACCTCGATCCCGGCGCGCTGCGCCGGATCGCCGCGGGGTTGGCCCGCGCGGGGCGCAACCCGCGCAGCATCCAGCGGTTTCTCTCCGCCGCGCGCAGCTTCGGCCGGTGGGCGGTGCGCGAGGGACTGCTGGAGAGCAGTCCGGGCGCGGCGCTGCGCGGTCCCCGGCCCCGGCGGCCATTGCCGCGGGCCCTTGACGTGGACCAGGCCTCGAGTGCGATGCTGCAGCCCTCGGAGCGGACCCTGGATCTGCGCGACCGGGCGATGCTGGAACTCCTGTACTCCTCGGGCCTGCGGCTCTCCGAGCTGACCGGGCTGGATCTCGGCCACCTGGACCTTGCGGACGGGCTGGTGCGCGTACTGGGCAAGGGCCGGCGCGAGCGCACCGTACCGGTGGGACGCATGGCCGCCGCGGCCCTGCGGGACTGGCTCGCAGTGCGCCCCGAGTGGGCCGGGGCCGCGGAGCCGGCGCTGTTCGTGTCGCGACGCGGGCGCAGGCTGGGCAACCGCGCGGTGCAGCGCCGACTGGCACTGGCCGGCCAGCGCGCGGGCCTCGCCGAGCGGCTGCACCCGCACCGGCTGCGGCATGCCTTTGCCAGTCACCTGCTGGAATCCAGCGGCGACCTGCGCGCGGTGCAGGAGCTGCTGGGCCACGCGGATCTCGCGACCACGCAGATCTACACGCACCTGGATTTTCAGCACCTCGCGCAGGTCTATGATGGTGCCCATCCGCGGGCCCGGCGCAGGACGCACAAGACCGAAGGTGCGCGGAGCGGGGAGTAGCCCGCGCAGCAGCGCATCCTGCGCGCGGAGGGATTGATAACGGGGCCGCCCGGACCGGGCCGCCCGGGAAGGAAGGCGCGCCGGGCGCGCGGAGGAGGTTTTCCTTGGAGCAGTTTCGCGGAACCACCATCGTCAGCGTGCGACGCAACGGCGAGGTCACGCTGGGCGGTGACGGCCAGGTGTCGCTGGGCAACACGGTGATGAAGGGCAATGCCCGCAAGGTGCGGCGGGTCTATCACGACCGGATCCTCGCGGGCTTTGCCGGCGGCACCGCCGACGCCTTCACGCTGTTCGAACGCTTCGAGGGCATGCTGGAGAAGCACTCGGGCAACATGATGCGCGCGGCGGTGGAGCTCGCGAAGGACTGGCGCATGGATCGCGCGCTGCGGCGGCTGGAGGCGCTGCTGGCGGTGGCCGACGGCGAGCACTCCTTCGTGATCTCCGGCAACGGCGACGTGATCGAGCCGGAACACAGCCTGATCGC
>JAGTVE010000145.1 GCA_018224485.1 Thioalkalivibrio sp.
CAGCCGTACCCCTACTACGGCGCACCGTATGGTGCTCCGCCCGCTCCCCAGTCTGGTGGCGAAGGCGAAGCCGAGGAGTAAGGCAGCCTGAGGCGCTCCGGCCGGTCCCATCCGGCCGGCAACGCGAAAGCCCGGTTCTGAGCGACCGGGCTTTTTTTATGCCCGATGGGGAGCAGGCCAGCCCTCTGGCCGGTGGCTTTCCCGGCGCGGCCCGATCGCCGAGAGGACCCGTCTCCTACAATGGGCCCCAGGCACCCGTAGGAGCGGCTCCCAGCCGCGATCCGGCCCTCCTGACTCCCTTGATCGCGGCCAAAGGCCGCTCCTACAGCGCTTCCGCGAGGGCTGGATTTCCCGTCACAGACCTGCCCAGTCGCCCTTGGGCGGCTGCGCGCAGACCCGGTCGCGGGCCTCCTCGAGGGGCAGCTCTTCGGCCTCCGGCAGGGGGGTGTCCGGGTCCCTCACCCACGCCGCGATATCCGTCAGGGTGTCTTCGGCTCCCCGGTAGCGGGTGAGCATATGATAGCCGTCCGGGTAGAGCGCAAAGCGCGGGCGTGCAGCGCCGGCCTCCGCCACCAGACGTTCGAGCCAGGCACAGACCGGACCCGGCGGGATCACCAGGTCGTTCAACCCGTAAAGCACCAGCACCGAGCGATCGAGACGATGCGGATGCTGCAGCGCATTCCCCATCAACCGGGTCAGGCCCTGCAACATATCCACGCGCGCCCTCCGCCGCACCAGCGGATCCTCTCGCAGCGCCTGCAGGACCTCCGGATCGTCCGTCGGCCGGAACCCCAGATGCACGACGGTATCGGCGGAAAAGGTCGCGCCCGGGGCAATCCTGAGCATGAACCAGAGACTGAGGCGCTGGTACCACGGCATCGTGTCCCGACCCCACACGGCGGGCGCCAGCAACACCGTCCCGTCGACATCGAGTCCGGGGCGCTCGGTGATGGCCCGCAGCGCCACCGCCCCGCCCATGCTCTCGGCGACGAGGTAGATTGGAAGCTCGGGATACCGCTGCCGAAGCAGGTCCACCACGGTGCGCAGGTCTGCGACCAGCGTGTCGCCGCCGGGCCAGATCCCCGGCCGCCGGGTCGCTCCGAAGCCACGCTGGTCATAGGCATACAGGTTGGCAAGCCCTGGGCCCGCCAATGCCTCCGACAGCGCGGCGAAGCCGTCGCCGTAATCCCCGAACCCATGCACACCGAGGACCACGGCTTCCGGGTCACCTTCAGCCGTCCAGCGATGCATCGGCAGCACGTAGCCATCGGCCATCACCGCCCGCTCGTCGGTCAGGGTCGGCTCCTGCACCGGGGGGCCGGCGGGCTGCCTCTGGACCTGTCCGCAGGCAGCCAGCAGCAGTACGGCCAAAAGGGCTACCGGGACAATCGGGATATAGCCTGGCACGCGGCGACCTCCGGTACTGGAAGGCAATGATCTCGGCGGCCCGCAGGCCATGCGGAAGCTCCAGTGCGGATTGCCTCGCCCGCATGGCCCACTAGGGAAAATCCCCTAGCCAGAACCGGCGGGGGATCCCGTAGACTCTGCCAGAAGCCAAGCGTAGCCGAAACCCGATGTCCATAGCTCCCCTGTCCCCGCTCCGGCGTCCGATGCATCGCGTCGAGCACGCGGAATCCGCCGTGCTACTGACGAGCCGCAGCCTGATGCTGATCGCGCTGTATTACGCCGTCGGCCTCTGGGGGTACGTCTTCACGCCGGATCCCTACGGCATTCCACTCGTATGGCCCGCCACTGGCATTGGGCTCGCGTTTACCTATCTCTACGGTTACCGCATGCTGCCCGCGCTCGGAATCGCTACCGCGCTGATCCTCTGGCAGTTTACCGACGATGGGATGCCGCTTGCGGAGGCCGCGGGTGTGGTGCTCGCGACCATGACCGGTGTCGGTCTCGGCGCATGGGCCCTGCGGCGATTCGGCTTTTCGCCCCGCTTCGAGCGTCTGCGCGATGTGCTAATACTGCTGTTGGTTGGAGCCCTGGCCGCTTCGGGGCTTGCCGCCACTGCCGGTGCGTGGGCGATGGCCGTAACCGTCGAGGAGCTCAGCTTCTCCGACACCTGGTGGCTCTGCTGGGTGGCCGATCTGATGGGCTTGCTACTCGTGACGCCGGCGCTGATCGCCTGGCTCGCCCCCGGCGGGCGTCACCTCGACTCGGGCCTTCCGATGATCGTCCTGCTGACGGCGAGCCTGATCGGAGTGTCGGCTTTGGTCTACTCGGGTCTGCTGGAGACCGGGCTGGCGATGCCCCTCTCCTACGCGGTCTTTCCCCTGATCATGCTCGCGGCATTGCGTTGCCCGATCCAGATCACGGCCTCGCTGATGCTGATCGTCGGTGCGATCGCGCTGTCCGGCACCGGCTGGGGTCTCGGACCCTTTGCCGACGTGGGCCTCGAGCAGAGTCTGCTGTCGCTGAACGCGCAGCTGGCCCTGTTGGTCCTGACGGGCCTGGTGCTTGCGGCGCTGCGTAACGAACGCGAGTCGGCGGAGGCCCGTGGGCGCCAGCACCTGGATGATCTGGCGCGAGCCGGGCGCCTGAGCACCCTCGGCGAACTCTCCGCCAGTCTGGCCCATGAGCTCAATCAGCCGCTGTGTGCCCTCACGAGCTACGCCAGCGCGAGTCGGCGACTCCTTGAGCGACAACGGTTCGAGGAGTTGCGCGACGCGCTGGCACAGCTGGATTCGAACGCGCATCGCGCCGCCGATACGATACGCCAGGTACGCGCCGCTGCCGTTGGCAAAACGCCGAGGGAAGTCGCCATCGCACCGGGCGACCTCATTACACCCGTGCTGGACTTGCTCGACCCCGAATTGAGACGCCGCCGTGTGAGGATCGATGTCGACCTAGGCCGCAGCCTCCCCCGGATCGTGGTCGCCCCCGTCCAGATCGAACAGGTGCTGGTGAACTTGCTGCGCAATGCGATGGACGCGGTCGAGACGCGGCTGGACGGCATCATCCGGATCAGCGCCCGCAACCTCGGGGCTGCGCTCGAGATCACGGTGACCGACAACGGGCCAGGCATTCCGGAAGAACATCTCGCCACCCTGTTCGACCCCTTCGCCACCTGGAAATCGGGCGGCACGGGACTGGGGCTGTCGATCAGCCGTTCGCTGGTGGAGGCCCATGGCGGGCAACTCACCGCGACGAACCTGGAGGACGGCGGTGCCCGGTTCCGTTTCACGCTGCCCCTGGAGGTTCCCGATGCCCGCAGCTAGACACCCGCAGGTCTACCTGGTCGATGACGATCCGGACGTGCGCTCCGCCGTCACCCTGCTGCTGAAGACCGAGGATTTCCGTGTTCGGGCATTCGAGGACGCCCATGGGCTGCTCGATGCCGTCGACGAACAAACGCCCGGCTGCGCGGTGCTCGACGTGCGCCTGCCGGACATGGACGGACTGAGCCTGCAGCGCGAGTTGCGCACGCGGGGCATCCGCATGCCGGTGATCTTCATCACCGGCCACGGCGACATCCCGATGGCGGTCAGAGCGGTCAACGAGGGCGCGCTGGATTTTCTGGAAAAGCCCTTTCGGGATGATTCCCTGATCGAGGCCGTCCGCCACGCGCTGGTGACCGACGAGGACCAGCGCACAGGCGCCGCGGAGATGGCGCAGGTGGAGGAACGGCTTGCGACCCTCACGCCACGTGAGCGCCAGGTGCTGGAGGCCCTGCTGGACGGCAAGCCGAACAAGCTGATCGCCCGGGATCTCGATGTGAGCGTGCGCACCGTCGAGATCCACCGGGGCAACCTGATGCAGAAGATGGGTGCAAAGAGCGCGTCCCACCTCGCGCGCCTGGCGCTGGCCTGCGCCGACTTCCGCGATCGCCCGGTCTCCGTCTGAGAGCCTGCATCCGGCTTGCCGGCTCCGCAGCATCCGCGGCGACACCGCTTCGGCCCACACGGCGGGTGGCGCGCCTGCTCCCCGGGCTCCCCGGCCGGCCGAGCAGTCTGGTCCCGGTTCCCCGCCCCCGATACAATCAGCGGCTCTCTCCCCGGGCCTGCACACAGATGACCGAATCGGACTCCACCCCAGCACCGGCAAACTTCATCCTCTCCCGCATTCGCTCGGAGGTCGAGGCCGGTCAGTGCGACCGGGTGATCACGCGCTTTCCGCCGGAGCCGAACGGCTACCTGCACATCGGGCACGCGAAATCCATCGTGCTGAACTTCTCGGTGGCGGCGGCCTTCGGGGGCTACACCAATCTGCGCTTCGACGACACCAACCCCGCGAGGGAGGAACAGCGCTTCATCGACTCCATCAAGGAGGACCTGCGCTGGCTCGGGTATGCGTGGGAGAACGAGCGCTACGCGTCCGACTACTTCGAGGTCCTGTACGAGTTTGCACTGCACCTGGTCGACCACGGACTCGCCTACGTCGACAGCCAGGACGCCGACGCCATCCGCGCGCAGCGCGGCACGCTGACCGAACCGGGCGTTGACAGCCCGGACCGCGACCGTCCGGCTGCCGAGAATCGAGATCTCTTCGAACGCATGCGTGCCGGTGAATTTTCCGACGGTGCCTACGTGCTGCGCGCGAAGATCGACATGGCCTCGCCGAACATCAACCTGCGGGATCCGGTGCTCTATCGGATCCGCCGCCAGTACCATCACCGCACCGGCGACGACTGGCTGATCTACCCCACCTACGACTTCGCCCACGGCCAGAGCGACGCGATCGAGCACATCACGCACTCCCTGTGCACAATGGAATTCGAGGATCACCGCCCGCTCTACGACTGGCTGATCGAACACCTTGCCGTGCCCTCGCGACCGGTGCAGATCGAGTTCGCGAAGCTGAACGTCGACTTCACGGTACTCTCGAAGCGCCGCCTGACCCGCCTGGTCGGAGAGGGCCACGTGGCCGGCTGGGACGACCCGCGCATGCCGACGCTGGCCGGGCTGCGCCGGCGCGGCTTCACGCCTGCGTCGGTTCGCAACTTCTGCAACGAGATCGGGGTGACCAAGTCCGAGGGGATCATCCCCTATGGCGTGCTCGAACGGCATCTGCGCGACGATCTCAATGCCCGGGCGCCGCGCCGCATGGCGGTGCTGCGCCCCCTGCGCGTGGTGCTGACCAACTTTCCGGAGGGTGAGACGGAGTGGTTCGAGGCCGCC
>JAGTVE010000146.1 GCA_018224485.1 Thioalkalivibrio sp.
GGTCTCTACACCTGGGGCGCCTCGGTCGAAGCGGCGATGCGGTACGCAGAGACCTTCGAATTCCTGTTCGAGTGCGAGATGCTGTCCCGGACCCTGAACCGCTGATCGGCAGCGAGGTGTTTCACCACCGATGTCCCCGATCCCCCAGCCGTTAGAAGCGTCCCGCAGGAGCGTCCCGTAGGAGCGGTTAGTAGGAGCGGCTTCCAGCCGCGATGCCCACCTAAACACCCCATCGCGGCCAGAGGCCGCTACCACGAACACCCGCGCCTCCCTCCGACGGGACCGGCCCCCAACCGCGATGACACGGGGGCGGGACGAGACCGTGCGGGTCTTGGGGAGACCGGGGCGGCGGCGCGATTGCGATGCTATGGTCTGAGGCATGAAGCGGCCGGGGTCAGCCATCGGTCGCAAAGCCCGTGCCGCGCGTGCGGTTGAGCGCGCCACCCGGGCTGTCCGATACTCTTGACCCTTTGGCCGCGCGGGATTGCCGTGGAATACGCCCTGATCCTCGTCAGCACGATACTGGTCAACAACTTCGTCCTGGTGAAGTTCCTCGGCCTGTGCCCGTTCATGGGCGTGTCGCGCAAGGTCGAGACCGCGACCGGCATGGGCCTGGCCACCACCTTCGTGCTGACCCTGTCGGCGGTCAGCAGCTACGTGATCAACGAGTACCTGCTCACGCCGCTGGGGCTCGAGTACCTGCGCACCATCGCCTTCATCCTGGTCATCGCGGCCGTGGTGCAGTTCACCGAGATGGTGGTGCACAAGACCAGCCCGCTGCTGTACAACGTGCTGGGCATCTTCCTGCCGCTGATCACCACCAACTGCGCGGTGCTCGGCGTCGCGCTGCTGAACGTTCAGGAGGCGCACGGCTTCGTGGAATCGGCCCTGTACGGCTTCGGGGCGGCGATCGGCTTCTCCATCGTGCTGATCCTGTTCTCCGCCATCCGCGAACGCATCGCCGCCGCCGACGTCCCGGTGCCGTTTCGCGGCAGTGCGATCGCGATGATTACCGCCGGCCTGATGTCGCTCGGCTTCATGGGCTTCTCCGGACTGCTGCGGCTGTAAGATCATGCTGAACGCCATCCTCGCCATCGCCGGACTCGCCCTGGTCTTCGGGCTGATCCTCGGCTATTCCGCGCAGCGCTTCCGGGTGGAGGGCGATCCGATCGCCGACCAGGTCAACAACCTGCTGCCGCAGACACAGTGCGGCCAGTGCAGCTATGCGGGGTGCCGCCCCTACGCCGAGGCGATCGCGGCGGGCGAGGCCGACATCAACCGCTGCCCGCCGGGCGGCGAGGCCACGGTGCTCGCGCTGGCCGACCTGCTCGGTCGCGACCCGAAGCCGCTCGAGGTCGAGGAGAAGGACAAGGCCGTGGCCGTGATCGACGAGCAGACCTGCATCGGCTGCACGCTGTGCATCCAGGCCTGCCCGGTGGATGCGATCGTCGGCGCCGCAAAGCAGATGCACACGGTGATCGAATCCGAATGCACCGGCTGCGAGCTCTGCCTGGAACCCTGCCCGGTGGACTGCATCGAGATGGCCCCGCTGGAGCGCAGCCTGCAGGACTGGCGCTGGTCGCAGCCTGCACCCTCCCCGATCGAACGGCCGCGCGAAGCCAGGCAGAAGGCCACGGAGGAGCATCGGGAATCCGCCTGAACCGGGGGCCTTCCCTTACAATATGCCCATGCAACTCCATCACTTCCACGGTGGCCTGAAACTCGCCGACCACAAGGCCGAGAGCACCACACGCCCGCTGCTGACCCTGGGCGTGCCGAAATTCCTGTACGTGCCGCTGTCGCAGCACATCGGGGCCCAGACCGAATGCGCGGTACGGGCCGGGGACCGGGTCGCGAAGGGACAGCGGATCGGGCGCGCCAAGGACTACATCTGCGCCAACGTGCACGCACCGACCTCGGGCTGGATCCGGGGCATCGTCGAACACCCCGTGCCGCATCCCTCCGGCCTCAGCGCGCCCTGCATCAAGCTCGAGACCGACGGCCGCGACCAGTGGGGCGATGACCGCATGGAGCCCTGGCGCGACTGGCGGGAACGCGACCCGCGCAGCCTGCGCGAACGGGTGCGCGACGCCGGCATCGTCGGCATGGGCGGGGCCGCCTTTCCGACCGCGGTGAAGCTCAACCCGCGCCCGGGCAAGCGCATCCACACCCTGGTGGTGAACGGGGCCGAGTGCGAACCCTACATCAGCTGCGACGACATCCTGATGCGCACCTACCCGGAGGCCGTCCTGGAGGGCGCGCGCATCGTCGCGCACATGATCGGCGCCGAGCACGTGCTGTTCGCGGTGGAGGACAACAAGCCCGAGGCACTGCGCGCGCTGACCGATGCCCTGCCCTCCGGTGAGCAGGACTTCATCCGGATCGTCTCCATCCCGAGCGTCTACCCGGCCGGCGGCGAGCGCCAGCTCATCAAGGTGCTGACCGGCCGCGAGGTCCCGAGCGCCGGGCTCCCGGCGGACCTCGGCATGGTCTGCCATAACACCGGGACCCTGAAGGCGATCCGCGAGGCGGTGGTCGCCGGGCAGCCGCTGATCTCGCGCATCGTCACCGTCACCGGCCCCGGCATCCGCGAGCCGCGCAACGTCGAGGCACTGATCGGCACGCCCTTCGCGGACCTGGTGGCGGCGGTCGGCGGCTACACGCCCGACGTGGACCGCCTGGTGATGGGGGGGCCGATGATGGGCTTCGCGGTCGGAGACGACGCGGTCCCCATCATCAAGGGCACCAACTGCCTGCTGGCGACCCGCCCGCAGGACGCCACGCAACCCGGCCCGGTGATGCCGTGCATCCGCTGCGGCGAGTGTACCCGGGTCTGCCCCGCCAACCTGCTGCCCCAGCAGATGTACTGGTTCGCGAAGAGCAAGGACTTCGACACGATCCAGGACTACGGCCTGTTCGACTGCATCGAGTGCGGCTGCTGCGCCCTGGTGTGCCCGAGCAACATCCCGCTGGTGCAGTACTACCGCTTCGCGAAGCAGGAGATCTGGGAGCGCGAGAGGGAACGGCAGAAGGCCGACCTCGCCCGCGAACGCTTCGAGTTCCGGCAACAGCGCCAGGAGCGTGAGGAACACGAGAAGGCGGAACGGCTCGCCCGGAAGAAGGCGGCACTCGGGAAGAAGGACAGCGAAGCGGCCGACAAGAAGGCCGCCATCGAGGATGCGATCGAGCGGGCCCGCGCCAAGAAGGCTGCACAGTCATCCGAGGAGAGGTCGTCGAAGGACCGCGAGCGCGCGGACGGCTGATGCGCTTCCAAACCCGCACCTCGCCGCACATGGTCCCCGGTCACAGCGTCGGGCACCTGATGCGGCAGGTGCTCTACGCCCTGATCCCCGGCACGCTGGCCATGGCGTGGTTCTTCGGCTGGGGCGTGCTGGTCAACGTGGTGCTGTCCGTGCTGTTCGCGGTGATGTTCGAGGCACTGATGGTGACGCTGCGGCGGCGGCCGGTCGGGGTGACGCTCGGCGATTCCAGCGCGGTGCTTGCCGGCTGGCTGTTCGCACTGGCGATCCCGCCGCTGACCCCCGTCTGGGTGCTGCTGGTCGGCACCGGCTTCGCGATCGTGGTGGCCAAGCACCTCTACGGCGGCCTGGGCTACAACCCCTTCAACCCGGCGATGGTCGGCTACGTGGTGGTGCTGGTGTCGTTCCCGCGCGAGCTGTCGTTGTGGCCGTCGCCACAGGGGTTGATGGAGGGGCCGTTCACCCTGTGGCAGACGCTGCAGACCACCCTGACCGGACGCCTGCCGGAGGGCCTGGACTGGGACGCGATCACGCGCGCCTCGCCGCTGGACATGATGCGCGAGAGTCTCATATCCGGACAGACCGTCCACGAGATCACACGCAGCCCGGTCTTCGGTTCCTTCTCCCAGACCGAGTGGGAATGGGCCGGCAACCTGTTCCTGCTCGGCGGGATCTGGCTGATGTACCGCCGCGTGATCACCTGGCACATCCCCATGTCGATGCTGCTGAGCCTGGCCACGATTGCCGGGGTCTTCTGGGTGATCGACCCCGACCAGTTCGCCTCGCCGGCCTTCCACGTCTTTAGCGGCGCCGCGATCATCGGGGCCTTCTTCATCGCCACGGATCCGGTGTCCGCTGCCACCACGCCGCTCGGCCGCGTGCTGTTCGGCATCGGAATCGGGATCCTCGTGTACGTGATCCGGACCTGGGGCGGCTATCCCGACGGCGTGGCCTTCGCGGTGCTGCTGATGAACATGGTGGCGCCGACGCTGGACCACTACACCCGACCGCGCATCTTCGGCCACTCGGGGGACGGGCGTGGCTAGGCTGGTGGTCCGCGACGTGGTGATCACCACGCTGCTGCTCGGCCTGTTCGCCGCGATCGGGACCGCGGTGGTGGCCTGGGTCCACGCCGCGACGGAGGCCCGCATCGCCGAAAACCGGCTGCAGATGACCCGCACACGCGTGACCCAGGTGCTCGAGGGACTCGACTACGACAACGACCCGGTAACGGACTACCATCGGGTGAGCGACGATCGGCTGGGTGGTGAAGACCTGCCTGTGTGGATCGCCCGGCGCGGAACCGAGGTCGTCGGCGTCGCCCTGTCCGCGATCGCCCCGGATGGCTACAGCGGGGACATCCACCTGCTGGTGGGCATCGACCGGACGGGCACCGTGCGCGGCGTCCGGATCACCCAGCACCGCGAGACCCCCGGTCTCGGCGACGACATCGAGGTCGAGCGCTCGGACTGGATCCACGACTTCCGCGGACGTTCGCTCGGGGATCCGCCGATCGAACGCTGGCGGGTGCGCCGGGACGGCGGCGTCTTCGACCAGTTTACCGGGGCTACCGTCACCCCGCGTGCGGTTGTGCGAGCGGTCCGCAATGCCCTGCTATATTTCGAGGCGAACTCGGAGGAACTGCTGGCCCTGCCGCCGCCGGAGGAGGATGAGGTGCTGATCATCGACCCCGCCGTACCGGAGATCCCGGACCACGTGACGCCCACGGAGCGCCTGCCCGAGGCGGAGCCCCCGGGGGAGCTGCTGCAATGATCACCAGCGGCTACGCCGACATCATCCGCGAGGGCCTGTGGACCAACAACCCGGGGCTCGTCCAGCTCCTGGGGCTGTGCCCGCTGCTCGCGATCTCCGGCACCGTGATCAACGCCCTCGGACTCGGCCTCGCCACCATCGCCACGCTGCTGATCTCCAACACGCTGGTGTCGCTGCTGCGCGAACACGTGCGCCCCGAGATCCGGATCCCGGTCTACGTGCTGATCATCGCCTCGGCGGTCACCGCGATCGAGCTGGTGATGAACGCCTGGTTCCACGGCCTGTTCCTGGTGCTCGGCATCTTCATCCCGCTGATCGTCACCAACTGCGCGATCATCGGGCGCGCCGAGGCCTTCGCCTCGCGCAACTCGGTACCGCGCGCGGCGCTCGACGGTCTGGCCATGGGGGTCGGCTTCACCGGCGTCCTGGTCACGATCGGCGCGCTGCGCGAGATCGTCGGCCAGGGCAGCCTGCTGGACAACGCCCAACTGCTGTTCGGCGAATGGGGACGGGACCTGCGCATCGAGATCTTCCCGCAGGAACACGGCTTCCTGCTCGCGCTGCTCCCCCCCGGCGCCTTCCTGGCGATGGGCCTGCTGATCGCGGTAAAGAACCTGATCGACGCCCGCCTCGAGGCCCGCCCGATCGCCGCCCCGGCCGCCGCCCCCGAGACCGCGCCAACCCAATCCTGACGCCCCCCACCCACCCACACGGGCCGCGATCCGTAGGAGCGGCCTCCGGCCGCGATGCAGTGCTAGGCTGGGGCAATCGCGGCTGGAAGCCGCTCCTACAAGGCGCTCCTACGCGGCGCTCCTGCGCGGCGCTCCTGCAAGGCGTTCCTGCGCGGTGTTTCTATAGCTGGAGGTGAAAAGATGCAGCTCAGGCCTCACTGCCAGACCCGATCATGATTGTGGGCATGGCATCCCGCGCCATTATGAACGTAAAATAAGAAGGCTTTAATGTTCGCATCCGGGCGAGCGGCCCGCTGACCCCCAAGTGCAGGAGCATGCAATGGCTGGACACTTCCCCTTCGCCGGCAAGCGCGGCACGCGCTACGGCCTGGCGCCGCGAGGCACCATCGCGGCCTTCTTTGAAAACAACGGCTTCAATATTGAACTTCAGGAAAAGTACTACAAGTGGTGGTTCGACTACGCGAAGCAGTTCGTGGAGAACGACCCCGACCTGTCGGTGACGATGGGCGTGAAGTTCGCTCATTACCCGATGGGGACCCATGCCCGTCATTCCTTCCACCTGAACGAAAAGTACTGGCCGGTCGCGATGGACGAACTCGGCTCGGTGATCAGCAACGTGATCCTGCCGAAGCTCGACAGCGACGCGATGCACAAGCTGGAGGAAGACCACCAGGCGATGCTGGATTCGCTGCGCGAGGAGGCCAAGAGCAATCCGCGCGAAGTCTCGCCCGATGTTGGACTGTTCCGGCACGTCTGAGCGCCCGGCCGATCTGGCGTGAACGCGCACAAGCGGCGCCAGATCTTCGAGCGCCTGCGCGCGCTCAACCCCGCGCCCACCACCGAGCTCGAATACCGCACGCCGTTCGAGCTGCTGGTTGCCGTGATCCTGTCCGCCCAGGCCACCGACGTCGGGGTCAACCGCGCGACCCGCAAGCTCTTCGCAGTCGCGAACACCCCCGAGGCCATCCTCGAACTCGGGCTCGAGGGTCTGAAGTCCCACATCCGGACCATCGGCCTGTTCAACAGCAAGGCCGCAAGCATCATCAGGACCTGCGAGATCCTGGTGCGGGATCATCACGGCGAGGTACCCCGCGACCGTGCCGCGCTGGAGGGCCTTCCGGGTGTCGGCCGCAAGACCGCGAACGTGGTGCTGAACACCGCCTTTGGCGAGGCCACCATCGCCGTGGACACCCACATCTTCCGGGTCGCCAACCGCACCCGTCTCGCCCCGGGCAAGACACCGCTGGAGGTCGAGCGCAGGCTGATGCGCTTCACCCCGGCCGAATTCCGCCGCGACGCGCACCACTGGCTGATCCTGCACGGCCGCTACACCTGCCGCGCGCGCCGTCCCCTGTGCGAGCAGTGCGCGATCCACGACCTCTGCGAATACCGCGACAAGACCCCGCCCGGGCGATGA
>JAGTVE010000147.1 GCA_018224485.1 Thioalkalivibrio sp.
GCTACAATTCGGCCCATGAGTGCACGAGAAAGTTTCAGCCGGGACCGCCGTTACGTGGGCATCCACAAGGACCTCCACGGTGGCATGACACCGATCGGCGGCGTGATCAAGGATGCATGGGTCTTCGGGCTGATCCCCGAGACCGAGACCTGTGAGGGCTGGCAGCTCGCGCAGATCCAGATCCTGCACGACCGGGTCAGCGCCGAGTGGGACAAACACGGGCTGCTGGCACGCAACCTGCCTCCGGAACTGCAGGAGCGTCACGCCCGGATTCACGATGCGGCGGTCGCGCGGGCGCGCGAACTTGGCTGGGTGGCCGGACTCGACCTCGACAGCGACATGTCGGGCAGCGGGGACCCCGTCCTGCCACGTTGAGCTGGCAACCCTGTGCAGTGGACGGGTGGCGGCAGCGGCTCAGTCCCGGAAGTTGCTGTACTGCAGGGGCCGATCGAAGCTCTGTTGGCGCAGCAGGCTGATAACCGCCTGCAGGTCGTCCCGCTTCTTCCCGGTGACGCGCACCTGGTCCCCCTGAAGGCTCGCCTGCACCTTCATCTTCGAGTCCTTGATCAGGCGCTGGATGCGCTTCGCCAGATCGGCATCGATGCCCTGGCGTATCAGGATCTCCTGCTTCACGCCGGTTCCGGCCTTCGTCACCTCCTGTGGGTCCATGCACTCCACGTCGATGCCCCGCTTCGCCAGCTTCATGCGGAGGATGTCGAGGATCTGCTCCACCTGGAACTCGGCATCGCCCTTCACCAGGATGGTCGTGTCGTTCAGCTCCACGGACGCCGAGGTGCCCTTGAAGTCGAAGCGGTTGTCGATCTCGCGCCGCGTCTGATCGACCGCGTTGCGCAGTTCAGGGAGTTCGACCTCGGACACTACGTCGAATGACGGCATTGAAACCTCCGTTCAGTGGCAGCCGTTCCGGTCTGCGGATGGGGCGACAGGAGCCCGCGGACACGGCGCGGCCGGGATGGATTCAGGCCTTGGGTGGCTCCAGCGCGCGCAGGTGTGCCTCCAGCTCGGCCATCACCTCCGTCGCACGGCCCTTCTCCATCGCGGCCTCGACGCGCTTCAGCACCGGCAGGGCCTGTGCGTTTCCCCGGAGGGGCATGCGCGCAAGCCCGAACGCGAGCCACCGGAACTGGCGGAAGAAGAGATAGCTCAGCGTAGCGACGATCAGGGCCGCCCAGCTATTTCCGCTGAACCACACCCAAAGGGCAACACCGTAGCCTGCGAAGGTGGCGGCGAAGATGCCGAGCGCAATGCGGTGGGTGCGGGCAATCAGCTCCTCGAACAGCTCCCGATGCTCGACCACGAATTCACGCTCGAAATGCACGGACACGCCCCAGCGATACCCGTTTGACGGGCGTGCAGTATACGCGAGGCACGCGCCTTCGCCGAACGGATCAGTTTGCCTCGGCGGTACGCCAGCGTTCGAAGGTGGGGAACTCCTCGTAGCCGCGGGTCAGCACGAAGTCCATCACGTTGCGCAGGCGGTTGAGGGCCACCACCGAGTCGATGCGGATGATCTCGTTTCCGCTCTCATCGAAGAATACAAGGGTGGGAGCCCAGTGGATGTCCAGGGCCTCGCCCCAGTCGCGGGCCGTCGTCCGTTCGCCCCGCGGCGTGATCACCGGGGTCTCCGCGTCGAGATCCAGCTGCACGGCCTCGAACAGGCTGATCCGGTCAAGCACCCCGGGGTCACCTAGCGGTTCCGAGTGCAGCACATCGCAGGCATGACACGCCTCCCGCTCGAAGAAGACGATCAGCGGGCGCTGTGCCGGAATCCGCGAGCGATCCAGCATGTACGGAGGATTCTGAAAAAATTCCTGGTAATTGATGTCATCCGTGTCGAACTTCGGCGGCGGATCCGCACGCGCGAGGTATTCGCGGAAGCTGCCCTCCCTGTCGTGCCGGTCGATCACGAATTCCAGCGCCGCCCGAAACCGGTACGGCGGGTAATAGCCGCGTATGCGGTCGATCTCCTCGCCTTCGGCATCGAAGAACGTGAAGGCCGGGGTGAAGTTCAGGCGCCGCTCCACCGCAAACTGCCGCTCGGTCATGCGCTCGCCATCCAGGGTGATCACCCCCCGACTGCCCTGCACGTCGAGGGCGATCACATCGAAGTGCTCCGAGAAATACTGCCGGATGTCGGGCTGGGCGAGGTTGTTGTCGATCATCTCCTCGCAATAGGGACAGTGATCCATGCCGAAGTAGATTGCGAGCCCCATCTTGCCGCGACCCACCGCCCGCTCGAGGTCTTCGCGGAAATCAAGGAAGCTGAGCTCGAACCATTCGGGCGTGTGCAGTCCGATCTGGCGCGGCGTATCGTCGATCGCCGGCAGATCCCCGGCATCCGCCGAGACGGTATTTGTCAGGGGCAGCAACAGCAGCACGGCAAGGGTCGTCCCCCACTTCGCCATCCCACCCCGAATTCCAGAACGCATCTTCCGATCTTCCGCCATCTGTCACTGACACCCTCGCCGAACCCGTGTGCCGGAGGGCACCGTGCACCCCGATAAGGGTAGACCAGCGGGTCTCGAGCATCCCAATGCCGAACGGCACCGGGTCGCCGCTTGCCCTACTCCGACGGCGGAACCATGCGCTCGGTTCCGCCGACATAGGGCCGCAGCCGCTCCGGGATCACGATGCTGCCGTCCGCCTGCTGTCCGTTCTCCAGCAGCGCCACCAGGGTCCGTCCCACCGCGAGTCCCGACCCGTTCAGGGTGTGCACCAGTTCGGGTTTCGCGCCCGGTCCCGGACGGTAGCGGGCCTGGAGGCGCCTGGCCTGAAAGTCCCCGAAGCTGGAACAGGACGAGATCTCCCGGTAGGCCTGCTGCCCCGGCAGCCACACCTCGATGTCATAGGTGCGGTTCGCGGAGAAACCCATGTCGCCGGTACTCAGAAGCATCACGCGGTAGGGAAGCTCGAGCGCCTTCAATACCGCCTCGGCGTCCGCGAGCAGGGCCTCCAGGGCCGTTTCCGATGCATCGGGACGCACGATCTGCACCAGTTCGACCTTCTCGAACTGGTGCTGCCGGATCAGTCCGCGCACGTCCCTTCCGTAGCTGCCGGCCTCGGAACGGAAGCACGGGGTATGGGCCACCATCTTCAGGGGCAGCTCACCCGCGTCCAGGATCTGCTGCGCGACCAGGTTCGTGACCGGGACCTCCGCCGTCGGGATCAGGCGAAACCCCTGCTCGCTGACCACGCTGAACAGATCGGCATCGAACTTCGGCAGCTGCCCGGTGCCGAGCAGCGCCCCCGGATTGACCAGGTAGGGCACGTAGACCTCCCGGTAGCCATGCTCGCGCGTGTGCAGATCCAGCATGAACTGGGTCAGCGCGCGATGCAGACGGGCCATCTCTCCGCGCATCACCA
>JAGTVE010000148.1 GCA_018224485.1 Thioalkalivibrio sp.
ACCTGGAGACCCTGCCCCGGCATCGGGTACCGCAGTTTCGCCGCAGCATCGGCCTGATCTTCCAGGATCACCGCCTGCTGTTCGACCGCTCGGTGCAGGCCAACGTCGCGCTGCCGCTGGAGATCCTCGGTTACCGGCGCACGGAGGCGCGCAAGCGGGTGCGGGCAGCGCTGGACAAGGTCGGTCTGCTGCAGAAGGAGAATGCCCAGCCACAGACCCTGTCCGCCGGCGAGCAGCAGCGGGTGGGCATCGCCCGCGCGATCGTGCACCGCCCGGCACTGCTGCTGGCGGACGAGCCGACCGGCAATCTCGACCCGGAACTGTCGCGCGAGATCATCCAGCTGTTTCTCGATTTCAACCGGGTCGGCATGACGGCACTGATCGCGAGTCACAACCTCGGGCTGATCTCCGCACTCGGCAGACCGGTGCTGCACCTGGAGAACGGCAGTCTGGAGGCACGCCACGTGACCGAGCCCCGGAGCGGCGGATGAAGGATGGGGGTGACCGCGCCGGGTGCCTGGAGGCCTGGCTCTACAACCACGCGGAGGCCGCCCGCCGAAGCCTTTGGCGGCGCGCCCGCGCCCCCGGCCAGACGCTGATCCTGGTCGCAGTGCTGGGGTTCATCCTCGCGCTGCCCGCCTATCTATGGCTATTGCTGGACAATGCCCGGGCACTCTCCGCGGACGTGGACCACGAACCGCGGATCGCGCTGTACCTCGACCTGGACGGGGATCAGACGCTGAGCGCGGTGGCAGCGCGGATCGGCGCGTTGCCCGGCGTCGCGGAGGTCGCCGCGATCGGAGCCGACGAGGCACTGACCGCCTACCGCGCAAGCCTGCCCGATCCCGGGCTCCTGGACTGGCTCGAGGAGAATCCGCTGCCGGCCATCATCGAGGTGCTGCCGCGGGAACGCAGCCCGGAGGCCCTGACGGCAATGGAGCGGCAGCTTGCGGCCCTGCTCCCCGAGGCCACCGTGGTCAGCGACCACGAGTGGGTGCGCCAGCTGGCGGCCCTGCACGGGGCCGGCCTGCGCGTACTCGTGGTCATCTCCGCGCTGCTCGCAATCGGGGTGACGCTGATCCTGGCAGTGGCATCCGCGGCGGAGCTCCGGGAGCGGCACGAGGAGATCGCGATCTCGCGCATCACCGGCGCCACCGACCGCTTCCTGCGTCGACCGTCGCTGTACGCGGGAATGCTGCTCGGGCTGGGCGGCGGGCTGTCCAGCCTCATCCTGCTGGGAATCGGGGTGGTCCTGACCCGGCCTCCGATCGAGGAGGCCGCAATGGTCTTCGGGGTACCGTTCACCTTCGCCGGTCCGCAGGCCCGCATCGGGTTGATGCTCCTCGCCACGGGAATGCTGCTGGGCTGGACGGGAGCCCGGCTGGGCAGCGCCGCCGCCCTGCGGGACTGAACCTCGCGGGCCCACGCGGCGGCAGATCTTTGACGGAACACGTGCGCCATTTAGCACTCTAAGCCCCAGACTGCTAGAATTCGGGAGTTTTTCAAGGGGGACAACCATGAACCACGCACTGGTTCCACGGCACGTGGACATGCCCGTCCCGGTCGGCAATCTGGACCACTACATGGCGGCGGTCAGCCGCATCGAGGTCCTCGGGGCGGAAGAGGAGCGGCAACTGGCCCGTTCGCTGCGCGAGTCGCAAGATCTCGACGCGGCGCGGCGCCTCATCCTGCACAACCTGCGCTTCGTGGTGCACATTGCCCGCGGGTACTCCGGATACGGTCTGCCGCTGGGCGACCTGATCCAGGAGGGCAATGTGGGCCTGATGAAGGCCGTGCGCCGCTTCGACCCGGAGCAGGGCGTACGCCTGGTGTCGTTCGCGGTGCACTGGATCCGTGCCGAGATCCACGAGTTCATCCTGCGCAACTGGCGCATCGTGAAGGTGGCGACGACCAAGGCGCAGCGCAAGCTGTTCTTCAACCTGCGCCAGGCCAAGCAGCGTCTCGGATGGCTGAATGCGAAGGAGGTCTCGGCAGTGGCCCAGGATCTCGGCGTGCCCGAGAGCGATGTCCTGGAGATGGAGAGCCGCCTAGCCAGCCGCGACACCAGCTTCGACCCGGACCCGGTCGACGACGAGGACCGCAACCATCGGGCCCCGGCGGAACAGCTCTCTGGCACGCCGGACAATGACCCGGCCCGGATCGTCGAGGATGCCGACTGGGACCGCCACTTCCAGGCGCAGCTGCAGCGTTCCCTGAGCACCCTTGACGCGCGCACCCGGGACATCCTGGTCCGCCGCTACCTGATCGAGCCGAAGGCGACGCTGCACGAGCTGGCGACGGAGTACGGCGTCTCCGCCGAACGCATCCGCCAGATCGAGAACCGCGCCTTCAAGGGCCTGCGCGAGGCCCTAGCCGCCTGAAGCGCGGCGGACGGCCGCCCGCAGGCTGACTGCGGACGTTCCCCTGGCGCCCCTTCGACGGCACGAACGGCATAGCTGATGAGCGAACCCGGGCGACAGGATCCGGGTCAGCTCTGGCCCACTAGCCGGTGAACAGGATCACCGAGAAGAAGCTGAGCCACGACATGAGGATCAGGATGATGATCAGCGTCAGGGGGAGATTCTCGAAGGTGAACCAGTCGCGCATCGTCAGCGATTCCATCAGTAATCTGTGGCGGAAGGGTATGACGAAGTACGCCGGGACGCAACACGGGCGCACGGACAGGTGCGGGTCTCCGCTCAGCGCCGCTCGTCGTCGCGCGGGGGCTCCGCCTCTTCGTCACTGCCCTCCGGGCGGCGCGCGTCCTCGTTGCCGGGGATCAGCGGATCGTCGTCATCCATCAGGATGCGGTAGGCCGGCCCTTCCATGTCCTCGTACTGGCCGGAACGGATGGCCCAGAACAGGGCGCCCCCGATGATGACCACCAGCATCAGGGCTATCGGGATCAGCATGTACAGCACTTCCATGGGTCTAGTGTAGCAGGCCGCTCACCCGGGTTTGCGGCAATCCGAACGAGGTGGGGTCCCTCAGCCCTCGCCGGCCGGCCGGATCACGTTGGCCGCGAGCGGCCGACGCGTGTCCGTCTCCGGCAGCAGGTCCTCCACGCTCCGTCGCAGCCTCAGCGCGTTGCCGACCACGATCAGCGAACTCAGCGACATCCCCAGCGCGGCCAGCCATGGTGTCAGGAGGCCGGTCGCGGCCACCGGCAGCGCGATGCCGTTGTAGCCGATGGCCCAGACGATGTTCTGGCGCACGATGCGCAGTGTCTCGCGTGCCTGCCGGATGGCGGCCGGGATCGCCTCCAGATGATCGGACATCAGCACCAGGTCCGCCTGGGTCTGGGCGATCCGGGTACCGCTGCCCATCGCCAGCGACACGTCCGCACCCGCGAGCACAGGGGCATCGTTGATGCCCTCGCCGGCCATCAGCACGATCTCGCCTCGTTCCTGGCGCCCGCGCACGTACGCGACCTTATCCTCGGGCGTCATGCCCCCGTGCGCCTCGGCAATCCCGGCATTCGCGGCGAAGGCCGCGGCCGCCTCGGGCCGGTCGCCGGACAGCAGCACGACCTCGACACCCAGTTCCGTCAGTTCGGCCACCGTCTCGCGCACGCGCGGGCGCGGCTGGTCGGCAAACCAGAACACGCCGAGCACCTCGCCGGCACGCGCCAGCCAGACCGCCGTTGCCTCCGAGTGCGTCCCGGGCGGCTGGACCCCGTCCGGAATCCGTTCCAGGCCAACGAAGCCCGGCGCGCCCACGCGGACCTCCGCGCCGTCCAGCAGCGCGGACAGCCCCCGGCCCGGTACATTCCGGACTCGTTCCAGCGCCGGGGCGGTCACCGCCCCGGCGGCCTCCACCAATGCCTTCGCCAGCGGATGCTCCGAGTGGCGTTCCAGCGCGGCCGCCATCGCCAGCAATTCACGCTCCTCCATGCCCGACACCAGTGCCTGGGTGGCCACCCACTGCGGACGGCCGATGGTCAGCGTCCCGGTCTTGTCGAAGCACACCACCCGCGCCCGCGCGAGGTCCTCCACCGCCTGCCCCCGGGTGAGCAGCAGGCCGATGCTCGAAAGCACGCCGGTGGTGGTGGTGATTGCCACCGGCGTCGCCAGCGCCAGTGCGCAGGGGCAGGTGGCCACCAGCATCGCGACCACCACCCAGAAGGCGCGGTCGGGCGCGATCCACAGGTACCAGACCAGGCCGACCAGTGCGGTCATCACCAGCACCGCGGCGGTGAAGTGCCCGGTGCCCCTCTCCGCCATGCGCGCCAGGCGGGGCTTTTCGGTCTGTGCGCGGTCGAGCAGGCGCTGGATCGCGGCGAGCGTGGTCTCCGCACCGACCCGCGTCACCCGCACCACCAGCGGACTGTCGACGTTCACCGTGCCGCCGGTGACCGCCTCGCCGACCCGGCGCAGGCAGGGTTCCGGTTCGCCGGTGAGCAACGCCTGGTTCACCGTGGATTCGCCGTCGTCGACCAGCCCGTCGGCCGGCAGCGGCTCGCCCGGACGCACCCGGACCCGGTCGCCGGGCGCCAGCTCCGCCACCGGAACCTGCTCGTCGCTGCCGTCGGCGGCGACCCGGGTGGCCACCGCGGGGATGAGGCGATCCAGCCGGTCGATCGCCTGGCTGGAGCGCTGGCGCGCCATCAGTTCGAGGTAGCGGCTGGTCAGCAGAAAGAAGACGAACATCGCCACCGACTCGAAATAGACGTGCTCGCCGGTCCCCAGGATCACCGACCAGAGGCTGGCGAAATAGGTGCCGAGGATCGCTAGGCTCACCGGCACGTCCATGCCCGGCCTTCCGTGCAGGACGTCGCGCCAGGCGCTCCGAAAGAACGGCACCGCGGAATAGAAGACCACCGGGGTCGTCAGTCCCGCGGCGACCCAGCGCATGAACTGCAGCAGATCGGCATGGCTCTCGTCGGAGTGGCCGAGCCACAGGGCCACCGCAAGCATCATCACCTGCATCATCCCCAGGCCGGCGACGGCGAGCCGGCGCAGCGCCACGTGGCGCTCGCGCTGAAAGGCCTTGTCCCGCGTGCCGGGGTCGTAGGGATGGGCCCGATAGCCGATATTCCGGATCGCCTGCAGGATGTCCGACAGCGCGATGCGTTCGGGATCCCAGCGCACCCGTGCCCGGTGCGTGGAGTAGTTCACCGAGAAGTCGGTCACGCCGGACAGCGTGCGCACGTGCCGCTCGTTCAGCCACACGCAGGCCGCGCAGGTGATGCCCTCGAGGATCAGCGAGGCCTCGCGCAGCAGGCG
>JAGTVE010000149.1 GCA_018224485.1 Thioalkalivibrio sp.
GCAGGCCGAGCAGGCCGCGTTCTGCAAGGCGCGCGGCCTTGGCGCCGCGAAGTACGCGCAGCTGCAGGCCGTGCTCGAGATGGGCCGGCGACACCTCGCCGCGACGCTGGAACGCGGCGATGCGATCACCTCCCCCGCGGCGACACGCGCCTTCCTCTCGGCGCGGCTGCGCGACTACCCCTTCGAGGTCTTCGCATGCCTGTTCCTCGACAACCGGCACCGGATGCTGGCCTTCGAGGAGCTCTTCCGGGGGACCATCGACGGCGCCAGCGTGCATCCACGGGAGATCGTGCGCCGGGTGTTGCACCATAATGCCGCGGCGGTGATCCTGGCCCATAATCATCCTTCTGGCGTCGCGGAGCCATCGCGCGCGGATGAGGCCATCACCCGGCGCGTGCAGGAGGCGCTGGGCCTGCTCGAGGTCCGCGTGCTGGACCACGTGATCGTGGCCGACGAGACGCTTTCCTTCGCGGAGCGGGGGTTGCTCTGAGTCCTGGTGGGGCCCATGGCGTCGGCACGAGGGGAGAATTGCCATGTCGATGGAGTTTGCGATCACGCGTCTGCCCCGGATCGAGTTCGGCCCGGGTGTGCGCCACCGGCTGCCGCGCATCGCGGCGGGTTTCGGACGCCGGGCGTTGCTGGTGACCGGCAGCCGCTCGCTGCTGCAGGGCCCGTTCTGGCCCGAGCTCGAGGCGGGCTTTGCCTCTGCGGGGCTGGGCGTGATCGGACACCGCATCTCCGGAGAACCCTCCCCTGAGGCGATCGACGCCGCGGTGCAGCGCTACCGGGGCCGGGAGATCTCGGTGGTCGTCGCGATCGGCGGCGGCAGCGCGCTGGACGCCGGCAAGGCGATCGCGGGTCTGCTGCTTCCGGGTAACCCGGTGCTGGATCACCTCGAGGGGGTTGGGCCGGAACGCCCCTACCGCGGACCGGCGGTTCCTCTGATCGCGGTGCCGACCACCGCAGGCACCGGGTCCGAGGCGACCAGGAACGCGGTGCTGAGCCGCGACGGTGCAGAGGGCTTCAAGAAGTCGTTCCGGGACGAGCGGCTGGTGGCCGAGTACGCGGTCGTGGATCCCGATTTCCTGGCCACCTGTCCGTCGGCGGTGATTGCCGGCAACGGGATGGACGCCCTGACCCAGCTGCTGGAATCCTACGTATCGCTGCGCGCGAACCCATTCTGCGACGCGCTGGCGCTGGACGGTTTGGCGCGGGCGCGCGACAGCCTGCTGCCGCTCTACCGGGATTCCGCCGATGCCGACGCCCGGGCCGGGATGGCCTATGCATCGCTACTGTCCGGCATTACCCTGGCGCAGGTCGGGCTCGGATCCGTGCACGGGCTGGCGTCGCCGCTGGGCGCCTTCTTCCCGATCCCGCACGGGGTGGTCTGCGGCACGCTGGTCGCTGCCGCCACCGCAGTCAACATCCGCGCACTGCGGGAGCGGGAACCGCGGCACCCCGCGCTATCCCGGTATGCGCGGGTCGGCCGCCTGCTGACGGGCGAGGCCCTCGTTGATGATGCCGAGGCTGGTGACGCACTGGTCGCGGTGCTCGACCAGTGGACGCGCCTGCTCGGGCTGCCGACGCTGGAGCGTTTCGGCATCACGCCGGAGGATCATCCGCGCATCGTCGCGTCCAGCCGGGGATCGAGCATGAAGACCAACCCGATCGTGCTCGAGGATGCGGAGATCACCGCGATCCTGGAGGCACGGCAGGCCTAGTGGGCCAAGCGCAGCGGACCCACCATGCTGACCTTCAGGTGAACAGGCAGATGTCGGATTCGCCGGCGGACTGGAAGAAGGTGGCGGCGCCGGCGTATTCCACACCGGGGATGAAGTCCTTCTTGGTGAAATTGTGCAGCTCGGCGGTCATCTGGCAGGCGTACATCTTGACATCGGCGTCCAGACACAGCTGGCGCAGCTCTTCGAGGTCGGCAACGCCCTTTGCGCGCAGTTTCTCCCGCATCTTGCGAGTGAACATGGCCTGCATTCCCGGCAGGGTCTGGATGAGTACCGGGATCCGTGACCCGAGAGCGGGATTGCCGAGCGGGCTCACCTGGAGTCGCAGATTGCGTTTCAGCAGCTGGAGCCCGTAGAAGGTGAAGAACATCCGGCACTCGTAACCGAGGGCGGTCGCGGTCGAGGCGAGGATCAGGGGCGGGTAGGCCCCGTCCAGCGAACCCTTGGTGACGATGATGGTGATGATCTTTGCCGACATTGCGAAGACTCCGGGTAGAAAGATCGACAGGCGTCCCTGCCCTATAGTGGGCCATGCGGGAGCTTCGGCACCAGATGGCTGTGTTTCACAGGCACCGCACTCCGCCTCGTAGCAAATAGGACCTCAGCAGGCCGCTGGATGTGCCCGGCGATCCTGCGGCAGCAGCCGGTCGATCGCGTCGAGCAGCCGGTCCACCTGCGCCTCGGTGTGAACGGCCGAGAGCGTGATGCGCAGGCGCGCGCTGCCTTCCGGCACCGTCGGGGGGCGGATCGCCGGGACCAGCAGCCCCTGCTCGAGCAGCGCATCGGCCACCGCGGTGGCCAGGCCGGAGGTGCCGAGTATCACCGGCTGGATCGGGCTGATGCCGCCCGTATCGGCGAGTCCGAGCTGCATCAGGCCCTGGCGCAGGCGGCCGATCAGGCTGCGCAGGTGATCCCGACGCCAGGATTCCCGCCGCGCGATCGCGAGTGATTCCCGCGTGGCGGCCGCGATGGCCGCGGGCATCGCGGTGGTGTAGATGTAGGTCCTCGAGAATTGGGTCAGGGCCTCGATCAGCGTGCGGCTGCCGGCGACGAACGCACCCGCGGTGCCGAAGGCCTTGCCCAGCGTCCCCATCAGCACCGGGACCTCCGAGGGGCTCAGGCGGAAGTGCTCGCAGCTGCCGCCACCGAGGTCGCCGAGCACGCCGAGGCCATGTGCGTCGTCGACCATCAGCCACGCACCGTGCCGTTGAGCCAGCGCAGCCAGCGCGGGCAGTGGCGCGGGATCGCCATCCATCGAGAAGACGCCATCGGTGACGATCAGCCGGGAATGCTGCACAGCCGTCGCCTCCAGCAGTGCCGCCGCGTGCTCCGCATCGCCGTGCCGGTAGCGGCGTGTCCGACAGCCGGCCAGGCGGCTGGCATCGAGCAGCGAGGCATGGTTCAGACGATCCTCCAGCACCGTATCGTGACGTCCCAGCAGGGTCTGAAGCACGCCGAGATTGGCCATGTATCCGGTCGAAAACAGCAGCGCCCGTTCGCGGCCGGTGAATTCGGCCAGATCCTCTTCGAGCTCCGCATGGGCCCGGGTGTGGCCGTTGACCAGGTGGGCCGCACCCGCCCCCACGCCATAGCGCTCCAGTGCCGTGCGCGCCGCGGCCGCGACCCTCGGGTCGGCCGCCAGGCCCAGGTAGTCGTTGGAGCAGAAGGCCACCACCCGGCGCCCGTCGATCACCTGCTCCGGTGACTGCGCTCCCTCCAGGGTGCGCGGCGCGCGCCACCGGCCCGCCGCATGAGCCGCGCCGATGCGCTCGCGCAGCCGCCGTTCGATGGACACCTCGATAGACCCGTATGCGCGGAATGTAACGGGTCAGCCGTGCTGCACGCGGGCCGCCTGCTCGTCCCGCGGTTGCGTCCCGGCCGCGGACTCCGGCGCCCTCTCGGGCTGAATTCCCAGCCGTTCGAACAGCGTGCGATCGTGGCTCGCTTCCGGGTTTGGCGTGGTGAGCAGCCGTTCCCCGTGAAAGATGGAGTTGGCGCCCGCGAGGAAGCACAGGGCCTGCATCTCGTCGCTCATGTCCGTGCGGCCGGCGGACAGGCGCACGTGGGACTGCGGCATCAGGATCCGGGCCACCGCGATGGTGCGGACGAATTCGAATGGATCCAGGGACTCGGTCCCGTGCAGCGGCGTGCCCTCCACCTGAACCAGCTGGTTGATCGGCACGGATTCCGGATGCCTGGGGAGACTGGCCAGCTGCTGCAGCAGTCCGGCACGGTCCCGGCGCGACTCGCCCATGCCCAGGATGCCGCCGGTGCAGACGCTCAGCCCCGCCTCGCGCACGTGCTCAAGGGTGTCGAGGCGCTCCTGGTAGGTCCGTGTGGTGATCACCTCCCCGTAGAACTCGGGCGAGGTGTCGAGGTTGTGGTTGTAGTAGTCCAGGCCGGCCTCGGCCAGACGCCGGGCCTGCTGCGGGGTCAGCATGCCCAGCGTCATGCAGGTCTCCAGTCCCTGATCGCGAACGGCGCGCACCATCTCGATCACGCGTCCGAGGTTGCGATCGGTCGGGTTGCGCCATGCGGCTCCCATGCAGAACCGCGTCGCCCCGTGCTCCCGGGCGCTGCGCGCGGCCGCCTCCACCTCCTCCAGCGGGAGCAGGCGCTCACGTTCCAGGTCGACCTGGTGATGGGCGCTCTGGGGACAATAGCCGCAGTCCTCGGGACAGGCACCGGTCTTGATCGACAGAAGCGTGCTGACCTGCACCCGGTTGGGATCGAAGTGTTCGCGGTGTACCTGCTGCGCACGGAAGATCAGGTCGCTGAACGGGAGGTCGAGCAGGGCCTCGACCTCATCCCGCGTCCAGTCGTGACGAATCGGTGTCATTGGTGATGTTCCTCGGAGTCGACCTCGACCTGGACGTCGTGCCAGCGCTCCCGACGGATGCGGATCAGCGCCAGGATCGTCCAGGGGACCAGGATGAGGGCGGCAACCACCCAGTAGGCACGGTAGTAGGCAAGGTCCGGTGGAAAGAAGGTGGCCACCACGATCAGCGACCCCATCAGCGCGTAGTAGCGGTAGGCGGCCCACTGCGTGAACCGGCCGACCCGGTCATCGGGATGATGGCGACACATTGCATAGACCATCATCGAGGCTCCGAACCAGAAGATCAGTGGTACGATTCCCAGGATCGCGGCGACGATGGTGGCGATGCCAACCTCGCCGCTCACCAGGAACAGCGGTATGCCCGCCAGGGAGACGGCGATGAGGTTGCCCCAGTCGAAGGTCGAGGCGGCGCGGCGGCAGGAATTTCCGCGGACGGTCGTGGTTGCCATCAAGGACCTGCTGCAAAAACCCCAATTCTAGCACCGTGCCCCGCCGCCACCCACAATCCCCCAATCCTGCCTCCGGGCACTGGGCATGGCGCCTGCAGTCGTGGGGCGCGAGCCTGCTGGAAGTCCTTTATCCCGGACGCTGCGCGCTGTGCCTGGACCCCGCGCCCGCCGGACTCTGCGCCGGATGCGTATCCGATCTCGCCCGTCCCGGGCCGTCTTGCCCGACCTGCGCGGAGCCGCTTCCGTTCGCGGGCGGATGTCCGTCCTGCCAGCGCAGCCCGCCGGTGCTCGATGCGGTCTGGACGCCCTTCGTCTACGCGTGGCCGCTGAGCCACCTGCTGCTGGCCTACAAGGGCGGCGGCCGTCCACAGCTCCTCCGGCCGCTCGGTTCACTGCTGGCCCAGCATCTGCCCGCGGTCGCCACCGACGGCGTCGACCGCGTGATCCCGGTTCCGCTGCACGAGCGGCGTTGGGTGCATCGCGGCTTCAACCAGGCCGAGGACCTGGCCCGGGTGCTGGGCCGCCGGCGCGGCCTGCGTGTCGATACCCGTAGCGTCACCCGCGTGATCGCGACCCCCAGCCAGCAGGGCCTCAGCCGCCGCGCCCGCCGGGCCAATCTGCGCGGCGCCTTCGAGGCCACGATGGACCTCTCCGGCCAGCATGTGCTGCTGCTCGACGACGTGATGACCACCGGCACGACGCTGAACGAACTCGCGGATGTGGTTCGCCGCGCGGGAGCGGCCCGTGTCACCGCGGTGGCCCTCGCTCGGGCCTGAGGGGACGTACCTGATCCGGGTCGGGGGGCTTCGAACGCGCTCCGGGGGGTCC
>JAGTVE010000150.1 GCA_018224485.1 Thioalkalivibrio sp.
GCTTCCGCAACACTCTGGCCTACATCCAGCTGAAGGCCCTGGGCTTCGAGGACGTCAAGCTCTACAACGGGGGCTGGGCACACTGGGGTAACGAACTGTCACTGCCCGTGATAATGGGCTCCGAACCGTGGGACGCGGCACACGCGCTCTGAGCTGCCTGGCGGATGGAGGCCTTCGCGGGCTCCGTCCGCCCTGCGGAAGGGAGACGTTACCCTTCGTTGCGCGCCTGATCGCCGCGCCATGCGTGGCCAGTATTCCACGTTGGCTTCCAAAGTAGATCAGTACACCGGCCGCCGTCTTCTTCCTGAATCGCAGGACATCCGGCCCGGGCGCGGCATGACCTCCTCATGATCACGACGGCCGGCACCGCTGCGGTACTTGTCCCGCGCGGTGCCGGCGAGAGGGCGCTGGAGCGTCCCCGATTCGGCCCCAATCCTACATCCGCGCCTCGAGGATCAGGTAGGTCTGGTTCACGTTCCTGCGATGCCACTGGTCATAGTGCAGCAGATGCTCGAAATCCGGCCAGTCGGCGAGGCGCTCGACCGTCTCGTCCAGCGTTTCCCAGTCCTCGAGCCCCGCGCGGACCTCGCTGACCAGTCGTTCCAGATATTCCCCGGCTTCGCGACGGGCCGTTTCGAGGTCCACCGCAGCCCCGTGCCCCGGAACGACGATCTCGGGGTCCAGGGCCTCGATCCGCTGGAAGTTCTTGACCTTTCCCGCCGGATCGCTCCAGGAGTGGATGCCGAAGATGCGTTCCACGTAGACCACGTCACCCGCAAAGACGACCTCCTCGCCGGGAAGATGCAGCAGGATGTCTCCAGGGAAATGCGCATCCGCCACGTACATCATGTCGAACTCGACCCCGCCCACTTCAAGGCTGTGCGAGTCGGCCTCGATCGGTTCCGGCGCCACCGTCGGCTCGGTTCCCGCCATCGCGTCTTCGCCGAGTACCCGCAGCGAGCGGTTCATGTGCGATTCGGCGAACTCCTCCTGGGTACGGGCGGTACGCTCGAGCGCCACGATCTCGGCGCCCTGTTCGAGAAACCAGCCGTTGCCTAGCCAGCGGTGATCCTGGCTGCCGATGTTGATCACATGGGTGATCGGGGCATCGGTGACGGTGGCCACCGCATCGGCGATCATCTCGGCCACTCGATAGCTGGACCCGCTGCCGACGACCACCACGCCGTCGTCGGTCACCACGAATCCCGTGTTGTTGTTCATGCCCTGGTTCAGGGGCTACCGGGACTCGGTCGAGCCGTAGAAGTAGTAGACGCGGTCCGTCAGCGCGATCGGTTCGAGGATCTCCTCGATCGGACGGTCGACACCCGTTGCCGCCATCATGGGCGGGGCGAAGAGGCTCAGCAGCAGGAAGACTGGAATCCATTGGTGCGGGTTCTTCATTTACAGGTCTCCGTTTGAAGATGGCTGCGCACCGGACCCGGCATCGGCACCAGTGCGTGGTCTTTGGTCGACACAGGCAGGACGAGGCAATCCCGATTATTGTTCCGGGACGGGGCCACTTGCCCTGCATCGCTGGTTGTCCAAGGGTAACGCGAAAATATCCGCGGGTCCTGAACTGAACTGCAGGCGGTGGCACCCGGGTGCGCGTGGCCGGTGGCATTCGGCATAATGGCGGTTTCGGCGTTCGGCGGGGGCGATTCACATGACAGCCAGGATCATCGATGGCCGCGCGATCGCGGCCCGGCACCGCGCCCGCACCGCCGAGGAAGTGGCCCGGTTGACCGCCGCCGGGCAGCGCCCGCCCGGTCTTGCCGTGGTGCTCGTCGGTGGCGATCCGGCCTCCGAGATCTACGTGCGCAACAAGCGCAGGGCCTGCGAGGAGGCGGGCATCGAGTCGCACTCCTTCAATCTCCCCGCACAGACGACACAGACCGATCTGCTGGCATTGATCGATCGCCTGAACCGGGATCGCACGATCGACGGCATCCTGGTGCAACTCCCGTTGCCGGCCCATATCGACACCGAAACGGTGATCGAGACCATCGACCCGGCCAAGGACGTAGACGGCTTTCACCCCTACAACATGGGACGGCTGGCCGTACGGCTGCCTCGCCTGCGCCCCTGCACTCCGCGTGGCGTGATGGAACTGCTGCGTGAGATCGGTGAACCGTTCAAGGGACGCACCGCCTGCGTGATCGGCGCGTCGAACATCGTCGGCCGACCCATGACGCTGGAACTACTGCTCGCCGGTGCCACCACCACGGTATGCCATCGCTTCACCGCCGACACCCGGGCACACGTGCGCGAGGCGGATCTGGTGATAGCCGCCGCGGGAAGGCCCGGGTTGGTCAGGGGCGACTGGATCAAGCCAGGTGCCACCGTGATCGACGTAGGAATCAACCGCATGGAGGACGGGACACTGTGCGGCGACGTGGAATTCGAGGCGGCGGCCGAACGGGCCGCCTGGATCACGCCGGTACCCGGCGGCGTTGGCCCCATGACCGTGGCGGTGCTGCTGGAAAACACGCTTCTATCGCGCCGCTTTGGTGAGATCGAGGTCCGCGGCGAGGCCTGAAGCGCCAATACGGGGACGGCCTGGGGCAGACCAGTCCGTTCAGGGTAGAATCTGGCGGCACAATCGGGCTCGGGTTACCCTCCCCGCTCCATCTCCACGGGAACTACGGAATGCGTCGTTCAATCCCCACCCTGTTGCTGTTCCTTGCAACCACTCTTTCAGGAGCTCTCATGGCTGATGACCAACCCAAGGTCGCAATCGAAACCAACCACGGCCGCATCGTGCTGCAGCTGAACCCCTCGGCCGCCCCGGAGACCGTCGAGAATTTCCTTGGCTACGTGGACGAGGGCTTTTACGACAACACCATCTTCCACCGGGTCATCCCCGGCTTCATGGTCCAGGGTGGCGGCTTCGACACCGACATGCAGCAGAAGTCCACCCGGGGACCGATCCAGAACGAGGCGGACAACGGCTTGAAGAACAGGACCGGGACCATCGCCATGGCACGCACGCAGGACCCGCACTCCGCGACCGCGCAGTTCTTCATCAATTTCTCGGACAACAGCTTTCTCGACCACAGCTCGAAGACACCCCAGGGATGGGGCTACACGGTATTCGGGAGCGTGGCCGAGGGCATGAGCGTGGTGAGCGAGATCGAGCGCGTGAAGACGGGCCGGGTAGGCGTGCACCAGGACGTTCCCCTGGAGCCCGTGATCATGACCAGCGTGAAGCGGGTCGAGTGACTCTCCAGCGGGAATGGGCAGCACGCCGCCGATACTGATCGTCTCCGACCTCCACCTGGACGTGGAGCCGGGCCCCACCCTCTCGGAGTTCCTCCAGTTCCTGGAAGGGCCGGTGCGTGCGGCCTCTGCACTCTACGTTCTCGGGGATCTCTTCGACTACTGGGTCGGAGACGATGCCGGCTTTGCTGCGGCGGAGAAGCTCGCGGATGCGGTCTCCGCACTGCCGCTGCCCGTTAGCTTCCAGCACGGCAATCGGGACTTTCTGCTTGGCAACGCCTATGCGGAGCGGGCCGGCATGACGCTGGCCCCGGAGGAGCTTCCCGTCGAGTTCGAGATCGGAGAGGCGCTTCTCATGCACGGGGACAGCCTCTGCACCGCGGACACCGAGTATCTGCGCTTCCGCGATGTCGTGCGCCGTCCGGACTGGCAGCAGGCGTTCCTTGCCCGGCCCCTGGCCGAGCGCATTGCCGAGGCCGAGCGCCTGCGCGGGATCAGTCGCGGGGCCGGCCAAATGAAGGCCAGCGATATCACGGACGTTCACCCGGATGCAGTCGCAGAGGTGCTGCGCAGGCACGATCGCTCGCTGCTGATCCACGGCCACACCCACCGTCCGGCGATTCACCACTTTCCGGTAGATGGCCGCCCCTGCATGCGTTGCGTGCTGCCCTCCTGGGACGGGGTGCCGGGCTATCTGGCGGTGGATGCCCATGGGCTCCGCCTGCTGACGCTGGACGGCCGGGACTACCCCGTGGCATCCGGCGTCCCCTCCAGCCCGGCCTGAACCCCCGGGGCCGCCATCTCTGACGGGTTGAAGCCCGTTGCGTGCATACCGGATGGCCGGCTGTAGCTCCCCCGACCTCTCCGCGCATCGCCGGAGGGCGGCCCCAGCCTGACGACCAGCAGGTCCATCACGTTGGTCCCGGTCTCCGTCCCCGGCACCGTCTGCCCCAGTGACTCCCAGAAGACCGCGGTATCCGCCGAGCGCAGGGCGCGTCTCAGACGCGCGCGGACGCCCGCGACGGTATCGCGGTGGCGGTCACCGAACCAGGCCCCCGCGGACCCGCTGTTGCCATCCACGCCGTCGGTCGCGGCGCTGAGCAGCTCGATCGGGCGCGGCCAGCCGCGGGCCATCCACAGCAGCAGGATCAGGGCGGCCAGGTGCTGCGCCCGCCCACCGCGTCCCGCCTGCTCCGGCAGGCGGACCGGGGCCTCGCCGCCCCAGACGTGCACGCCGGCGGGCGCTCCGCGCAGAAAGCGGACCAGGTGGGCCGCCAGGGCGGCTCCGGAAAGCGCCGCAAAGAGCCCGTGGTCCCAGGCCTGCCGACCCGCCTCCGCAGACGCCCGCACCACCGCGCGGCGGGCATCCGCATTGCCGGCGACCAGTCGGTGCACCGGGCGCCGCTCCACGGGCCTCGGCGCTTCGGTGCGCTCCAGCAAGGACTGCAGTTCCGGCCACCCGATATCCGGAACCTCCTCCGACGGTACCGTGGACTCCGGCGCCCAGAAGGGTCCCGACCCGACCGAGGCCGGGGCATCGCCCGGCACGTCGCTGATGAACAGGACGCGGATGTCGCTGGCCGGGCACAGGCCCGCCGCTCCCCCGGCCTTCAACTTCGAGAATCGGCCGCGCAGGGCATTCATCACACGGATATCCAGCCCGGCCGCCAGCAGCCGGGTGTTGAGCTCGCGCAGCAGCGGCAGGTCGACGTTGGGACGCGGAAGCTCGGCCAGCGCCGAGGCGCCGCCGGAGAGCAGCACCAACAGGGTGTCGTCGGTGGCGATCCGGCCAAGAAAACGGGTGACCGCATGCCCCGCTGCCAGGCTCTCCGCCCCCGGCACCGGGTGATTCCCCGGCCTGCGCTCCACCACAAGACCCCGGCTCCCTACATCGGGACTCGCACCCGCGGGGGCCACCACCAGCGCGCACGCAATTCGTTTGGACCAGACCGCCGCGGCCCCGGCCAGCATCGCCTCGGCCGCCTTGCCAAGCGCCAGCACGTGCACGGGCCCCTGCGGTGCCACCTCGTGGGCCAGCGCGGCGGCGACGGCCGCGTGCCCGTGCACGCTGGCGAGGGCCGCGCGGTAACCGTCCAGCAGGGAACCCGACACGGTCACCTCAGGCGGTCCAGCCCCCGCGCGAGGTCCCGCTGCACATCCGCGACCGACTCCAGGCCCACCGCCACCCGGACCAGTCCCTCGGTAATGCCTTGCGCCTCGCGCATCTCCGGGCTCAGGCGTCCGTGGGTGGTGCTGGCCGGGTGGGTGATCGTGCTCTTCGCATCGCCGAGGTTCGCCGTGATGGAGAGCATCCGGGTGCCGTCGATCACCGACCAGGCGGCCTCGCGACCACCCTCCACCTCAAAGCTGAGCACGCCCCCATAGCCGCTCTGCTGGACATCCGCGAGCGCGTGCTGCGGATGTTCTTCCAGCCCGGGATAATGAACCGCGCGAACCCTGGGATGTCCCCGAAGCCAGCGCGCCAGCTCCAGCGCATTCCCGCTGTGCGCGCGCATCCGCAGATGCAGCGTCTCCAGCCCCTTCAGGAAGACCCAGGCATTGAACGGAGACAGGGTGGGGCCGGCAGTGCGCAGGAAGCCATAGACCTCCTTGCCCACCCGTTCGGCATCCCCCACCACCGCACCGCCGAGACAGCGCCCCTGCCCGTCCAGGAACTTGGTTGCGGAGTGGATCACCAGATCCGCACCCAATTGCAGCGGGCGCTGCAGCGCGGGCGTGCAGAAGCAGTTGTCGACCGCGAGCAGCAGCCCGCGGGCGTGGGCCAGCTCGGCCAGGGCCCGAATATCCACCAGCTCGCCGAGCGGGTTGGATGGCGTCTCGCAGAAGTACAGGCGGGTCTCCGGCCGGGTGGCCTCCCCCCATGCGGACACATCGGACAGGGGCACGTAACTGACCTGCACGCCGAAGCGTGCCATGTAGTTGTTCAGCAGCACCGTGGTGGTTCCGAACACCGAGCGCGAGCAGACCACGTGATCGCCGCTGCGCAACAGACCCATCATCATCGCGAGGATCGCCGCCATTCCGGAGGCGGTGGCGACACAGGCGTCCCCGCCCTCCATCGCCGCGAGCCGTTCCTCGAAGGTCCTGACCGTGGGATTGGTGAAGCGCGAATAGATGTTGCCGGGAACCTCGCCACTGAAGCGGGCAGCCGCCTCCGCAGCGCTGGCGAAGACGAAGCTGGAGGTAGGAAAGATCGCCTCCGAGTGCTCATTCTCCGAGGTGCGCCGATAGCCGGCGCGTACGGCTACGGTCTCCGGGTCGTACTCGTTGGGATCGAAATCCTGCATGGGCGTGTTCCGGGAACAGCGGGCGGATGGCCGGGAAGGCTGCCAACACTATACTGGCTCTTCCGCCCGTCCCAAAGAACGCGGCCATGCAGCCCGAGTAAACACCCGCCGTTGTAGGAGCGGCTCCCGGCCGCAATACCCCACCGTAGGAGCGGCCTCTGGCCAGCGATGCCGCACAGCCATCGCGCCCGGAGGGCGCTCCTACAGCCACGAAAAAGGGCCCACCAGGGGGCCTCTTTCGTGAATGGCTGGGGGACCAGGATGACTCGGCCTTCGGCCTCGCCCTTCGGGCCGCCGCGCTGCGCGCGGACGTTGGCTCCGCTTCGCTTCGCGCTCGAACCTTCCAGGTTCGAACCCTGGCCAGCTTCAATCATCCACGAAAAAGGCCCCGCAAGGGGGCCTCTTTCGTGGATGGCTGGGGGACCAGGATTCGAACCTGGGTTGACGGAGTCAGAGTCCGTAGTCCTACCGCTAGACGATCCCCCAATTCGGCGGGCCGGGGGAAGTGGTCCCAGCCCGGGACGTCAGCGCTTGGAGAACTGCTTCGCGCGGCGGGCCTTGGCAAGGCCCACCTTCTTGCGCTCCACCTCCCGCGCGTCACGGGTCATGAAACCGGCCTGGCGCATCGGCGAACGCAGGTTCTCGTCGTACTGGACCAGCGCACGGGCGATGCCGAGGCGAATGGCGCCGGCCTGGCCGTTGGCGCCTCCTCCCTGCACCGTGGCGATCACGTCGAAGCGGTCCCCCGCCTCCGCGGTCACCAGCGGCTGGCGAACCACCATCTGCGAGGTCTGCCGACCGAAGTAGTCGTCCAGCGCCTTGTTGTTGACGGTGATGTCGCCCTTGCCCGGACGGAGGAAGACCCGTGCCGAAGCGGTCTTGCGGCGGCCGGTGCCATAATTCTGGTTCATTGCCATGAATGCGTTGTCCTTGACGTAAACGGTTCGGCGAGGGTCTAGATCTCCAGCGGCCGTGGCTGCTGGGCGGCATGCCGATGCTCGCTGCCCGCGTAGACCTTCAGCTTCTTGAACATCGCTCGACCCAGCGGGTTCTTCGGAAGCATCCCCTTGACCGCCAGTTCCAGCACACGCTCTGGGGAGCGTGCAATCATCTGCGCGAAGTTCGCCTGCTTCAGGCCGCTGGGGTAGCCGGAGTGCCGATAGTACATCTTGTCGTTGGCCTTCTTGCCGGTCACGCGGATCTTTTCGGCGTTTACCACGACGATGTAGTCCCCGGTGTCCACATGGGGCGTGTACACGGGCTTGTGCTTCCCGCGCAGGCGGCGCGCGATCTCCGTGGCCAACCGGCCCAGGGTCTTGCCGTTGGCGTCCACGAGGTACCAGTCGCGTTCGACTTCGGACGGCTTGGCGCTGATGGTCTTCATGCCTGTTGCTCCGGGTGCGGGGCGTTTCGGAAAGCCCGAAAGAATAACTGACACTGGCCTGGGGTTCAAGGCGCGCAACGGGAAACGCCGGTCCGCGAGGGACCGGCGCTCTCCTGGCCGAAGGTCCTGGTCCGCTTACATGCGGTCCATCGCCTTCTCCTGGACCCGCTCCATCAGTTCCGAATCGTTCTGAAGCGCCATGGCCACCTCGTTGTACTCCTGGACGCTCATGCCCGACGCCTCAACGGCCTGCATCATCTTCTCCTGGGCCTCCTGCTGAAGCCCCTGGGCCTCGCCTTCGTCAGAGGCATTTTGCAGGCGCTCGGTATAGTCCTCGCGGATCCCCTGCACTGCAACGAAGGCATCCACGAAGGTGTCGACAGTCTGATCGGTCATCGCCGCTGTCGGCGGCGTGGTCTCACCGAAGGCCGGCTGGCCGGCGCCCTGGGAATCCTGTGCGAGGGCGGCACCGCCGGTCACAAAGAGAGCGGCCAGGGCGATGGTCAGTGCGGTCTTGCGAAGCGTCATTGGGTATTCCTCTGAGTTGGGGTTGCTTGCTCCACGTCACGGAGCAGCAACCGTGCCAACAATCGGCATGAGGACACAAAAGATTTTTTATCAATGGCTTCTGGAATATTCCTCATGCTACATAGAATTACCTCGGTCCTGTGCGCACGGTTCAATCCGCCACATGTATCAAATCGATACGGTCCGTTAGGTCACAGTTCGTCGCCCAGCTTCCGATAGAGCGTCTTGCGCCCGATCCCCAGGATGCGTGCCGCACGTTGCTTGTTTCCCTCGGTGTGGGCGAGCACCTGGCGGATGTAACGGCTCTCGAGCTCCTCCAGCGTCTCCCACTTCTCGTCCTGTCGGTCCTCCTGCGGCGCTCCCGTCATGCACGGATCGCCAACCGGGGCATCCGCGCGGACCCGTTCGGGAAGATCCTCCAGCCGGATCACCCCGTCACGAGCCAGCGTGGCTGCCCGCTCGACGAGACCCTCCAGTTCGCGAACATTACCCGGAAAACGGTAGCCGAGGAGCCGCCGCAGGGCCTCGGGCTCAAGGCGTCTGACCGACAACCCCTGCTCAAGGGCGTGACGGTTCAGAAAGGTGTGCAGCAGCCGGGCAATATCCTCGCCGCGCTGGCGCAGGGGCGGAACCTCGATACGAAAGGTCTCCAGCCGAAAAAAGAGATCCTCCCGGAGCAGGCCCTCGGCCATCAGCTCGCCGACATCCCGATGCGTCGCCGCGATGATCCGCACATCCGTCGCAATCTCGTCATTGGCACCGACCGGACGTACCCGGCCATCCTGGAGCACGCGCAGCAGCTTGGTCTGCATGGAGGCCGGCATCTCGCCGATCTCATCCAGGAACAGCGTACCCCCGTCCGCCTCCAGGAACAGCCCCCTGCGCGCGCCCTTCGCACCGCTGAAGGCGCCCGCCGCATGCCCCAGCAACTCGGATTCGAGCAGGGTCTCGGGAATGCCGGCGCAGTTCAGGGCGACGAACGGGCCTCGAGCACGGGGGCTCTCCTCGTGCAGGGCCCTGGCGACGAGTTCCTTTCCGGTACCGGACTCTCCGGTGATCAGGACACTCCCGTCGGAGGGGGCGATACGTCGGATCAGGTCGAACAGGCGCAGCATTGCCGGACTCTTCCCCTGCATCCCGTGGAAGCCCCGCTCGCCCAGCACCTCCCGGTACTGCTGCACCTCGGCGCGCAACTGCCGTGTCTGCAGCACCCGCTGTGCCGCCAGGCGCAGGTGCTCGAGATCCACCGGCTTGGTCAGAAAGTCGTCAGCCCCCGCCTTCAGGGCACTGACCGCCTGATCGATGGTGCCAAAGCCGGTCAGCATGATGAAGCCGGGCGCCGGTACCAGCGTGCGCGTGGCCTCCAGCACCGCGAAACCGTCCGCCTCCGGCAGGCGCAGGTCGCTGACCACCAGCGCAACGCTCCGTTCGCCCAGCAACGTAATCGCCTGCTCGGCACTGGCCACTGCGGTCACGTGGTAACCCGCGTCCGAGAGTTCCTGCTGCAGCAGCTCGCGGTGCCCGGCATCGTCCTCGACGATCAGCACCCCTTCTTCCGTGCGAGCGTCCATCATCGCGTACCCCCTGCTGCCGCGGGCAGCGTGATCACGAAGCGCGCGCCCGGTTGCCATTCACGGTCCAGCCGCAGCTCGCCCCCGTGGTCCTCGACCGCCGCATGGGCGACGGCGAGCCCGAGGCCGGTGCCCTGTCCGGGCGGCTTGGTGGTGAAAAAGGGTTCGAAGATCTGATCCACGTCCGCTTCCACGATCCCCGGACCATCATCCGCCACCCCGATTTCGACCATGGACCGCCCGCCGTTCGCGACCCGCCGCCAGTCGACGCGAACCCGCCGGCTGGCCGCATGGATCGCATTCTCGATCAGGTTGCCCAGCGCCTGCTCGAGCCGGGCCGGATCGGCATGCAGGATGAGTGCGCCGTTCTCGCCGGCACCGTTGCCGGACACGGTCTCGATCTCGATTTCCGGACGGCCGGCCCCGACCCCGACCCTTGCGACGACGTCACTGACCAAGGCCGAAAGGGTGATCTCCCGCGTGTTCAGCGGATTGCGTCGCGCGAAGTTCAGCAACTGGCGCACGATGTGCTCGACGCGGTGCAGCTCCGCAAGCAGGCTGCGGATCTCCACGGTGGCCGGCGACTCCTCGGGCAGGCCGCGACGAGCCCTCTGCGCGCGCCCGGCAATCACTCCCAGCGGCGTGCCCAGCTCGTGCGCCACACCGGCTGCCAGCTGACCGATTGCCGCCAGTTTCTCCGACTGGCGCAGCTTCTCTTCCAGTTCCGCGCGCCGGGCACGCTGTGCCTCCAGCGCCTGCTCCGAATCCTCGCGACGCTGGATCATCTCGTTCATCGTGGTCGCGAGCAGGCGCAGTTCCTGTGGGCCCTGTTCCGGCACGCGCAGGCCACGGGTCCCGTCACCGACACGGCGCATCGCGTCCACCAGCCGGCTGGCGGGTCGCCCGACCGCGCGGTGATGTCCGATCAGCACCACCAGCAGAAAGACCGCCGCGAGCAGCCCGATCGCCAACCCACCCTGCCAGCGCATCTGGGCAATGTAGGCCTGGAACCGGGTCACGTCGCGAGTAGTCTGCAACAGGCCGATGATCCGGCCACCGGCATCGGTCAGCGGCAGGAAGAAGGAAAAAACCTCTCTGCCCTGCCGCTCGTCAAAGGCGCCCTGGCTCCCGCCTTCGGTGATCACGCGGGCCTCGCGCCGGCGTTCGAGCGAGGGGCTGCGCGGCCCGCTGGTCGCGACCAGCTCTCCATGGGAGTCATACACGTAGACGCCGAAGACCTGCTCGAGCTGGAAGGCCGAGTCCAGGGCCTGCTGCACGTCCAGCGCGTCGCGGCGGACCATCGCAGTCGAAATGGGCAGCCGGATGGATCGCGCCACCAGCTCGATGTCCTCCTGCATGCGCAACTCCATCTGGTGCTCGAATTCACGGAGCCCCAGCAGCCCCAGCGCGACCAGCAGCCCGAGCAGTGGCAACAGCACGAAGGCGATCACGGCGTTGCGCAGGTTGTTGAGTCGCAGGAGCATCGAGTGATACAAGGCAAGTGTCGAGATACAGGGGTATCAGAATCCGACGGGACTTGCGAATTCGGGACAGAGCGCGCCGGGACCGCGCGGGCTTGCCCCATAAAAAAGGCGCGAACCGAAGTTCGCGCCAATTAACCACCAAAGGAGGATGGAGGAGTACGTTGACGGTTGCGGGGGAGCAACCAATCAACGTATCGGGATGTTCTAATATATAGCCTTCCCTGTCAACCCCGCAGTGCAAAAAATCCTCCGTTGCTTGCGATGGCAGCCGCGGGTTCGCTTTGCAACAATGTCGCCACAACCCCGAACGGTCGCCACCATGCTTGCATTTCACAGCATCCCCGTCACCGCCTTCGAACAGAATGCCACCCTAATCTGGTGCGAGCAGACGCGGGAGGCCGCCTGGGTAGATCCCGGTGGCTCCCCGGAACGGCTGCTTGCGGCCGCACGAGAACGCGGGCTGGAACTGCGCCAGATCCTGCTCACCCACGGGCACCTCGACCACGTCGGCGGTGCCCGGGCCCTGGCGGAGCTGGCGTCGGTCCCGATCATCGGCCCGGGAGAAGCCGACCGTTTCTGGCTCGAACAGCTGCCGATGCAGTCGCGCATGTTCGGGGCCGAGGAGGTGCAACCGTTCCTGCCCGACCGCTGGCTCGCCGAGGGCGACCAGGTCCGGGTCGGCAATCAGGTGCTCGACGTCTATGAGTGCCCGGGGCATACCCCGGGCCACGTGATCTTCCACCATGCGGCGAGCCGTCTGGCCCTAGTGGGCGACGTGCTGTTCGCCGGGAGCATCGGGCGCACCGACTTTCCGCGCGGCAACCACGCCGATCTGCTGCATTCGATCACCGGCAAGCTGTGGCCACTAGGCGACGACACGCGCTTCGTACCGGGACACGGCCCGATGTCCACCTTCGGCCGGGAACGTCAGAGCAATCCGTTCGTCAGCGATCGAGTGCTAGGGTCAGAGGGCTAGGCGGACCCGCCCGTGGGAATCTTGGCTGGATGCGGCCGGGGCTCAGCGCATGGCCTTCAGGGCCATGATCCGCTCCTCGATGGGCGGGTGGGTCATGAACAGGCGCTTGATGCCCTCCCGCACGCCGCCACGGATGCCGAAGGCCGCCATCTGATCCGGCATGTCGACTGGCCGTCCCGCCGCACGCGCCAGCGACTCCAGCGCACCGACCATCTTGTCGCGACCGGCTAGGTGCGCGCCGGCCTGGTCTGCCCGGAATTCGCGCTGACGCGAGAACCACATCACGATGATCGAGGCCAGGATCGCGAGCAGGATCTCCATCACGATCGTAGTGATCCAGAATGCTGGCCCGTGACCCGACTCGTTCTTGAACACCACGCGGTCCACGAAATGACCGGCCACCCGCGCGAGGAAGATCACGAAGGTGTTCACCACGCCCTGGATCAGTGCCAGGGTGACCATGTCGCCATTCGCGACGTGACCCACCTCGTGTCCCAGTACAGCCTCGACCTCGCCCTGTTCCATGTTGTGCATCAGGCCGGTGCTGACCGCCACCAGGGCGTTGTTGCGGCTCATCCCGGTCGCGAAGGCGTTGGGATCCGGCGAGTCGTAAATGCCGACCTCCGGCATGCCGATACCGGACTCGCGAGCCTGACGCTTTACCGTCTCGATCAGCCATTGCTCGGTCGCATCGCGCGGTTTATCGATCACGTGCACCTTCATCATCTTCTTGGCCATCCACTTGGAGATGGCCAGGGAGATGAAGGATCCCCCGAATCCGAACACCGCCGCGAAGATCAGCAGGGCATTGAGATTGAGGTCCACGCCCTCCTGGTCGAGGATGCGCTCCACCCCGAGGAGGCGCAGCACTATGCTGAGTACCACAATGATCGCTATGTTGGTCCCCAAAAACAGCAGGATGCGCTTCATTTTGACTCCTGGAATTCCATAAGGAAACGACGATACCGGCTATTAGATGGGGCACTTCCCCGGAAATGCAAGTGGGATACGCGACCCGCTCAGCCCTGCGCCTCAAGCCGGTCGACCTTCTGATAACCGCGCGGCAGCCTGTGCCCCCGGCGCCCCCGATCGGCCTCGTAGCCGACCCATTCGGACGGACCCATACCCTTGAATCTGCGGCCCGAGTGAACGACCAGCGTACCGCCCTCGGGCAACACCGCCGCGGCCACCACCCGTTCCGTGCCGTCCTTCAGCCGAGCGGCGGGAATGCCGATGATCTTGTTGCCCTTGCCACGTGCCATCTCGGGCAGTTCCACGGCGGGCACAATCAGCAGATAGCCCTCCGAGGTCACCAGCGCAAGACGGTCGCTCGCGGGATCCCGCACGTGCAGCGGCGGCAGCACGTCGGCACCCTTGGGCACGGTGAGCACGGTCTTCCCCGACTTCTGACGGCTGAAGAGGTCGCCGAGCCGCGCGATGAAGCCGTAGCCGTAATCCGTCGCCAGGAGCCATGTCTCTTCCGGCGGGCCCGAGGCCAGACCGACGAAGTGGCCGCCGTCCGCCGCCGCGACCCGGCCCGAGAGCGGCTCGCCCTGTCCGCGCGCCGAGGGCAGCGTGTGCGCGGGCAGCGTATAGGCGCGCCCGGTGGAGTCCAGGAAGGCCACCGGCTGATTGCTGCGGCCCGCGAGCGCGGCCAGGAACCCGTCCCCGGCCTTGTAGTTCAGCCCCGTCGGATCGACCTCGTGACCCTTCGCGGCGCGCACCCAACCCATCCTGGAGAGCACGATGGTCAGGGGCTCGGTTGGCACCAGCGCCGTCTCGTCGAGGGCCTGGGCGGCCGCACGCTCGACCAGCGGCGAACGGCGGTCGTCGCCGAACTTCTCGGCATCGGCACGGATCTCGTCCGCGACCAGGCGCTTGAGGCGCCGGTCCGAACCGAGGGTCTTCTCCAACTGCTCGCGCTCGGCGGCCAGTTCGTCCTGCTCGCCGCGGATCTTCATCTCCTCGAGCTTCGCGAGGTGGCGCAGCTTCAGTTCCAGGATCGCCTCGGCCTGGATGTCGGTGAGGCCAAAGCGCTCCATCAGTACCGGTTTGGGCTTGTCGTTCTCGCGGATGATGCGGATCACCTCGTCGATGTTGAGGTAGGCGATCAGCAGGCCCTCGAGCACGTGCAGCCGGGCCAGCACCTTGTCCAGGCGCCACTGCAGCCGCCGGCGTACCGTGTGCACGCGGAACCCGAGCCATTCCTCCAGCAGCGCCCGAAGATCCCGTACCCGCGGCCGCCCGTCCAGACCGATCACGTTCATGTTGACCCGGTAGCTCTTCTCGAGGTCCGTGGTCGCAAACAGGTGCGCCATCAGCGCCTCGACGTCGATGCGCTGACTGCGCGGCGTGATCACCAGCCGGGTCGGATGCTCGTGGTCGGACTCGTCACGCAGGTCCTCCACCATCGGGAGCTTCTTCGCGTTGATCTGGGCCGCGATCTGTTCCAGGACGCGGGACCCGGAGGCCTGATATGGCAGCGCGGTGATCACGATGTCGCCGTTCTCCCGTTCGTAGCGAGCGCGGGCGCGCACCGAGCCGTGACCGTGCGCATAGACCCGCCGCAGCTCCTCACGCGGAGTGATGATCTCGGCCTCATTCGGGAAGTCCGGCCCCTGAACGTGCTCCAGCAGCTCGTCGAGCGACGCGCCCGGATGTTCCAGCAGATGCACACAGGCCGCCGCGACCTCGCGGAGGTTGTGTGGCAGGATATCGGTGGCCATTCCGACCGCGATGCCGGCCCCACCGTTCAACAGGACGTTGGGCAGGCGGGCCGGCAGCATCTTCGGCTCCTCGAGGGTGCCGTCGAAGTTGGGTACCCAGTCCACCGTGCCCTGGTCCAGCTCGGAGAGCAGCAGCTGGGCATAACGCGCCAGTCGCGACTCGGTGTAGCGCATCGCCGCAAAGCTCTTCGGGTCGTCGGTCGATCCCCAGTTGCCCTGCCCGTCCACGAAGGGATAGCGGTAGGAGAAGGGCTGGGCCATCAGCACCATGGCCTCGTAGCAGGCGCTGTCACCGTGCGGGTGGAACTTGCCGAGTACGTCTCCCACCGTGCGCGCGGACTTCTTGTGCTTCGCGGTCGCCGAAAGTCCCAACTCGCTCATCGCGTAGATGATCCGGCGCTGGACCGGCTTCAGGCCATCACTGATGTGCGGCAGCGCCCGGTCGAGAATCACGTACATGGAATAGTCCAGGTACGCCTTCTCGGTGAAGTCCCTCAACGGGAGCTGCTCGGCATCCTGGAAATCGAGGGTCAGATTCTCGGGCATTGCGTTGCCTGGTCTCTCAGTGCGTGGCGTGGCGCCTGTGCCGCAACAGCGGTTTGCCCGGCCCTCGGCGCCGCCGTACTGTAGCCACTCTTGCGCGTGCATGCCATCGGCTGATGGCGGCGCCCGAAGGAGGACCCTGGACTTGGAGACCAGCTGGATCACCAGCGGCATTGCCGTGGCCGTGTTCCTCGTGGCCGTGGTCAGCGCGGTGCACGCGGTGCTGCAGCGGCGCGAGACCGGGACGGTGATCGCATGGGTCGGGCTGATCTTCCTGCTGCCACTGGCTGGCTCGGCGCTTTACTGGCTGTTCGGCATCAACCGCATCCAGCGCCGCGCCCGCGCCATGCGCGAGGGCCACGCCCCGTCGCCGCTGCCCAGCCCGAGTCTCGCGGTGGATCCCGAACTGAGCAAGCGCTGGCAGGGCCTGCTGGGCTCCGGCGACGCGCTCAGCCCCTTCACCGTCAGTGGCGGAAACCGGGTCACGCCGCTGTTCGACGGCGACCAGGCCTTCGAGTCGATGCTGGCGGCGATCGACGGCGCACAGCGGGGGATCGCGCTGGCGACCTACATCTTCGACACCGACCATATCGGACAGCTCTTCGCCGAACGGCTGCAAGCGGCAAACGAGCGCGGCGTGGAGGTCAGGGTGCTGATCGACGGCATCGGCGCGCGCTACAGTCGGCGCAGCATGCTCGCACGTCTGCGCCGACTCGGAGTGCGCACGGCCGCGTTCCTGCCGGTGCATCTGCCGCGCAGCTTCGCCGCGTTCAATCTGCGCAACCATCGCAAGCTGCTGGTGGTGGACGGTACGACCGGTTTCACGGGAGGCATGAACATCCGACGGGGCCACTGCCTCACGGACCCCGGGCGGCACCCTGTCCACGACCTGCATTTCCGGATCGACGGACCCGTGGTACAGCAGCTTCAGGCGGTCTTTGCGGAGGACTGGACCTTCACCACCGGCGAATCGCTTGACGGGCCTCCATGGTCAGTGGCCGGAAACCCCGCCGGCAGCTCTGCGTGCCGCGGCCTTCCGGACGGACCCGACGAGGACTTCGAGGTCCTGCGCTTCACGCTGCTCGCGGCCCTGGCGGAGGCCCGCGAGCAGGTCATCATCATCACCCCCTACTTTCTCCCCGATGTCGGCCTGCTGGCCGCATTGAAGACGGCGGCGTTGCGGGGCGTGCAGGTGGACCTGTTGCTGCCCGCACAAAGCAACCTGCGGCTGGTGGACTGGGCCGGCAATCCGCTGCACGCGGAACTGGTGGAACGTGGCTGCCGGATCTGGCTGATGCCCCCACCGTTCAACCACAGCAAGCTGATGCTGGTCGACGGGTGCTGGGCGCTGTTCGGATCCGGGAACTGGGATCCGCGCAGCCTGCGACTGAACTTCGAGTTCAACCTGGAGTGCTACGACGCCCATCTGGTCCACGACCTGACCGAATGGGCGAGCGGGCTGCGGCAGAGGTCCCGGCTACTGACGCTGGATGAAATCCGGCGCCGTCCGATCCTGCTGCGGCTGCGTGACGGCGCCGCGCGACTGCTGACCCCTTATCTCTGAACCACCGACGCGGGCCGCCTTTCGGCGCAGGGTGGGCCAAGCGCAGCGGGCCCACCATCCTGGCCGTGGCGGTCTGTGGTGGGCACACTTCGTTTTGCCCACCCCACGGTCGTGAAATGGTATGCGCTTCAGGGTTCGGGTGTGTTGGCGTCGTAAACCAGCCAGGCCTCGTAGATGTCGTTCGGCCAATGACTCTGAAACCAGGCAATCACCGCGTCGGTCTCGGGCGGGTTGAGCACATCCTCGAAGGCCGGCATGTTCCCCTGCTGCGGATCCGAGCCCTGGCGCACATGCTGCCGCAGCTGCCACAGCGGGTGGTGCCAGGCATGCGCGGTCCCGTTCAGCGGGGGTGGAGGCAAGCGACCGTCGGGCAACCGGCGGAACCATTCCTCCGCTCCTTCGGCCCTGTTGCCGTGACACGCCGCACAGTGCTCCGCGAACACGGGGCCGCCCCGCATCACCTGGTCAACCGTGTACCAGCGTCCCGTGTCCGCATCGCGATGCGCGGCCTCGCGCGGCGGCTCCCCGCAGCCAACCAGGACGAATGCTGCGACGATCACCAGGGCAGACAGGATTCGCTGACGCATCGGTACTCCAGCTTGGCTGACACATGACGCCTTGACCATACGGCGACCTGGAGCAAGCGGTCCAATTGGGTGCAGCGCGGAGGGGCGATCTGTTCACAAGGGGATGCCAAGACGGGACCGGAGAGGCGAGGACATCGAAAATATTGGTTCCGCGGCCACGACCTTCGCTACACTCCACGGACGCATCAACACCGACCCCGACGTGCGTCAGCGTCCGTGACCGTTCTCGGGGTACCGTGCCGCACACCGACACAGCCCCGCGAAGAACGCGAAAAGCCGGGACAACAACCACCGCAAGGAGACCATACCGATGATCGATCCAGCCGGGAACAAAACTGAACGGGTCCGACGGCTCGGGCCAGTGACCGGAGCCGTCGCAGCAGGGGCCCTCCTGCTCGCAGTGGCAACCTACTCCCATGCACAGCAGGACAGCGTAGAGGTACAGGCCGACGAAGCCCGGGTAGAACTGCAGACCCTTAGCGATCAGTACAGCGATCTTCAGGCACGGCACGCGGCACTGGAGGCCGAGGTCACCAGGCTGAACACGCAGTTCGAGGCCATGGAGACCGAACTGGCCGAGGTCCGGTCCGAGCGGCAGGCACTGCAGAACGAACTCGCCGAGGCCGAGGGCGCCAGGGACAGCCTCGAGGCCGAACTGGCGAGCGCACGCTCCGAACAGGCGGACCTCGGCGAGCAGCGCGCGCTGCTCCGTGCCCGGGTCACCGAGCTCGAGGGAGCGCTTGAAAGCCTTGAGGCCGAGCTGGTCGAGGCCGGGGCCGAGACGGAAGCCGTGCAGAACGATCTGACCGAGGTCGAGGGCGCAAGGGACATCCTTGAGGCGGAACTCGCGACCGCACGCTCGGAGCAGGCGGACCTTGGTGAACAGCGTGCCCTGCTCCGTGCCCGGGTCACCGAGCTGGAACAACAGGTGGACGCGACCGAGGCCAGGCTCTCCACGGTCCAGACCGATGCGGCCGAGAGGACCGACCAGATCGCGGCGCTGGAGGCCGACAAGACCAGCCTCCAGGCAGAACTCGAGACCGCACAGGCGGCCACCGAGGCCGCACGGCAGGAGGTCTCCGAACAGGCCGAGCGCATCGCCAGCCTCGAGGCCGACACCACCAGCCTGCAGGCAGAACTCGAGACGGCACAGGCGGCCACTGAGACCGCACGGCAGGAGGTCTCCGACCAGGCCGAGCGCATCGCCAGCCTCGAGGCCGACAAGTCGGCGCTGCAGGCGGATGTGGAGAGTGCGCAGGCCGACACCGCAACCGTTCGCGAAGAAGCGGCCGAGGCCCTTGCAGCCAGTCAGAGCGAGGTGGCCAGTCTGCAGGCCACGCTGGCATCCACCCAGGCCGAGCTGGCCCGGGTAAACAACGAGAAAGACGAGCTCCGGGCAACCGCGGAACGCGAGCTCGCTGCGCTGCGCGCGGTTCTCCCGCCGGAGGAAGGCGGATCGCTTGACGCCGGATCCGCCCGCGCGGCCGCCGCCGAGCCTGCAGAGACACTGCGCGAGGCGCACCGGGCGATGCGCCGGAGCGGGGCGGATCGCGAGGCACTGGAGGCAACGATCGAACAGGCGGCATCGGAGATGCAACGCGCACAGTCGCTGGTCAGCCGCACCGAGGGCGGAACGCTCTACCAGGTCGGCGAGGGCGAGACCCTGAGCAGCATTGCGGCCCGCTTCTATAGCGAGGGCAATGCCTGGCCGCGGATCTACCAGGCCAACCAGCATGTGCTCGAGAACCCGGACCAGGTCTGGCCGGGTACCACGCTGATCCTGCCCTGAATCCGGGTGTCCCCGGCGCGCCACGCCGCGCCGGGGGCCACTCGTGGGCCACTCAGACCCTGGTCCGGCTCAGCGCGACCACGGCAATCGCCAGAAACAGCCACAACGGTGCACTGGCTGCAAGCCAGGGGGGCAGGTTGTAGACCATGCCCATGTGCGTCATTACGCGCATCACCAGGACGAAGCTGATGCCGAGCACCACGCCGATGAACAGTCGGCGCCCCGCTCCCCCCTCGCGTTGACTACCGAACAGGAACGGGATTGCCAGCAGCAGCATCACCCAGGTGCTCGCCGGCATGGTCAGGCGCTGCCAGAACGCCACCTCGTAGGCCCCCGAATCCAGGCGGTTCTCGCGGAGGTAGCTGATGTAGGCCAGCAGGTCGAGGGCCGCCATCTGGCGTGGTTCGACGACCAGCACGCCCAGGTACTCCGGTGACAGGAGCCGTTCGGCCCGCTCCTCGTCCACCGTCTCCGCCTGAACGCCGGCATTCGACAGCCGAGAGCGCCGGACCCCGGAGAGAATCCAGGCACCATCCTCGAAGCTGGCTTGTCGGGCCTCGGTGATCGTGGTGACCTGGCCATCCGGACCGATTTCGATGACCCGGATGTCCGCCAGACGGTCACCGGGCAGGACCGCATCCGCATGCACGATCCGGTTGCCGTCCCGGGCCCAGAGCCCGATGCGGCTGACGCTCAGCCGCTCGTCGAAGGCAAAGGTCTTCAGATTCTGTCCGCGGGCCTCGGCGCCCGGCGCCACGAGTTCACCCAGCGCGACCATGCCAAGCACCACGATCAACCCGCCCTGAAGCACCCAGAAGACCAGCCGCCCGAGTGTCACCCCGGCCGAGCGCATCGCCGTCAGCTCGCTGTTGGCCGCGAGGTTTCCCAGCCAGAGCAGACCGCCCAGCAGGGCCGCCGTGGGCACCATCTCGTAGATTCGTCGCGGCAGCGTCAGCAGCACGTAGGCGGCGGCCTCCCAGATCCCGTAACCGCCGCGACCGACATCGCCGAGTTCCGCGATCATCGCGAACACCACGTCGAGCGCGACCAGCAGCAGCAGGGCCAGCAGCGTGCCGGCCAGCACGTGGGCGATCACATAGCGGCCAAGGACCGTCGTCATGCCGGGCGCCTCGCGAGCGAGTGCATCATGCCGTTCCACATCCCGCTGCGCCAGGACAGCATCAGCCAGACGGACAGGGGTATCAGGTGCGCCCACCACAGCCCGAGCCAGCCCGGCAGTTGTCCGGCCTCCAGCCACGACTTGCCCATGACCAGAAAGTTGGCGTAGACCACGTAGACCAGGATGGCGAGCGGCAGGCGTGCATAACGACCGCTGCGCGGCGGTGCGAGTCCGAGCGGCAGAGCGATCAGCCCGAGCATCAGGACCGACACCGGCAGGGCCAGCCGCCATTCGATCTCCGCCCGGTAGCGCGGGCGATCCCGCATCTCCCAGAGTTCCGCGAACGGCAGCGCATCGAGGCTGCGCCGGGGCTGCACCAGATCCGGGTCCGGCACCGCCATGCGGGCCTGGTCGAAGGAGAGCAGCTGAAACGCAGCCGCTCCCGGGGCCCCCACATAACGGTACCCATCCTCCAGCACCAGGTAGCGGGCCTCTGCAGTGACGTCCGCGATGGCACGCGCCGCGACCGTGACCTCGGCCGTGCCATCACGGTCGTCGAAGATGAATACATTCAGCAGTGCCTCGCGATCGGCGCTCAGCCGCTCGGCAAAGAAGACCTGATCGCCCACGCGCGAGCGCAGAAAGCGTCCCGGCGTGATGCCGACCAGGTCGGAACGCCGGTCCGCCTGGTCGCGCAGCTCGTCCACCAGCAGTTCCACGCGCGGTACCGCGTAGGACATCAGGAACAGCAGGACCAGCGCGGAGGGGACCGCGACCAGGAAGATGGCCCGGTAGATCCGGGCGAAGGAGACGCCCCCGGCCTGCATCGCGACCAGCTCGCTGTCCCGCTGCAGGCGGCCCAGCACCAGCAGGAAGGCAAGGAACAGGGCAACGGGCCAGAACAGGATCAGCCCCTTGAAGGAACCGAAGGCGACCAGGGTTGGCAACACATCGAGTGGCAGACGGCCCTCGGCGATGTCGCCCAGCGTGCGGCCGAGCACGCCGCCGATGATCACCAGCAGCAGGACCGCAGTGACCGCGGCCTGGTTCACCACGAAGTCCCGCGCCAGGAAACGCTCGATGATTCCGATGCGCATCACGCGATCACCCGGCGGGCACACCGCGGGTGATCCGTCCTCCGAAACCGGACTGTCTGAGCCGCCTTGATTGCCGCGCTGCGCACACTGCTAAGATTAACTCCCAATTCCCGTTCCGTCCCGCGAGGTTTCCGGATGCGATTCTCGGTCACGACGTCCCCGATCGACAAACCCAAGGCAGGCCTGCGCGTGGTGGGGCTGTTTCAGAAACGCAAGCTGGGCCTTCACGGCGCGGGTCTCGACGAGGCACTGCAGGGCCGGCTGTCCGATGTGGTGAAGGCCGGAGAACTCGAGGGCGAAGCGGGCACGACGCTGTTGATCCCGGCACCGGCAAAGGGTAGCGCCGCCACGGTGCTGGTGGGGCTGGGTCCAAAGAAGGACTTTGCCGCGAAGGCCGTGCGCAAGGCCTGCAAGGCGCTGGCCGGACTGGTGGTGGAGCGTCCGGCGAACACGATCGCGATCGCGGTCGAAGACCTGCTGCCATTGGAAGAGAACGTTGGCTGGCTGGTGCAGTCCCTGGTCTTCGCGATCGGGGATGCGGGCTACCGCTACACGGAGTGCAAGGGCAAGGAAGAGGTGAAGCCCGTCCGGCTGAAGCACGTGGTCCTTTGCGTGACTGAGGAGCAGGCGTCGGAGGCCGAGCGCGCCTGTGCGGAGGCGGAGGCCATCCTGGCCGGGGCGAACCACGCCCGTGACCTCGGCAATGCCCCGCCGAACGTGATCCACCCGGAGGCACTGGCCGATGCGGCCCGCGAACTCGCGGGCCGGCACAAGAAGCTGAAGACCACCGTGCTGGACGAAAAGGAGCTGAAGAAGCTGGGCGCGAACGCCATCCTCGCGGTCGGCCAGGGGTCGGAGCGCCCGCCGCGCCTGATCGCGCTCGAATACAGCGGTGCAGGAAAGGACGAGGCCCCGATCGTGCTAGTCGGCAAGGGCATCACCTTCGATACCGGAGGGATCTCGCTGAAGCCGGGCGAGGCGATGGACGAGATGAAGTACGACATGTGCGGCGCGGCGACGGTGCTCGGCGTGATGACGGCGGTCTGTGAGCTGAAGCTGCCGCTGAACGTGATCGGGGTGGTCACCAGCGCCGAGAACATGCCGGACGGCCGCGCCTGCCGGCCCGGAGACATCATCACCACCCTGTCCGGTCAGACGGTGGAGATCCTGAATACCGATGCCGAGGGGCGGCTGGTGCTCTGCGACGCGCTGACCTGGGTCGAACGCTTCAAGCCGAAGGCCGTGATCGACATCGCGACCCTGACCGGCGCCTGCATCATCGCCCTGGGTCATCAGGCGAGCGCGGTACTGGGCAACGACGATAAACTGGTGCAGGCGCTGAAGGAGGCCGGGAGCGCGACCTACGACCGCACCTGGGAACTGCCGCTCTGGGAGGAATATCAGGAGCAGCTGAAGAGCAATTTTGCGGACATGGCGAACATCGGTGGCCGACCGGCCGGGACGATCACGGCCGCCTGCTTTCTGTCCCGCTTCACCGAGAAATATCCGTGGGCGCACCTGGACATCGCCGGTATTGCCTGGAAGAGCGGCAAGGAAAAGGGGGCGACGGGCCGGCCCGTCCCGCTGCTGGTGCGCTACCTGCTGGATCAGGTCAGCCGCTGAGTGCGCGCCGTGAAGCCGACGGCGGCCACGTGACCCGCGTCACCTTCTACCTGCTGGCGAGTGCGGAGGACGGCGTCCGCCAGCGCTTCGCCTGCCGCCTCGCGCGCAAGGCGCACGGCCTCGGCCAGCGCGTGCACATCCATACCCCCGATGCCCGGACCACGCAGGAGCTGGACCGGCTGCTGTGGACCTTCGAGGACACGGCCTTCCTGCCCCACAGCACGGATGTCGACAACCCCGACAGCCCCGTGACCCTGCACGAGGCGGCATCGCCCCGCGAAGGCTGCGACGTGCTAATCAACCTTGCCGAGGCGGTACCCGGGTATTTCGGGCGCTTCCAGCGCATCGCGGACCTCGTCGGGGGCGATGAGGCCGCGCGCGCCCGGGGCCGCGAGCGCTACCGCTTCTTCCGGGAGCGCGGCTATCCGCTGGAACACCATGAGATCAATGACTGAATCCCGCAGCCGCCGTCAGCTCCGGGTGTGCCGGCCCGATCGCTGAACCGGAGGATATCCGCTTGCATCTCGCGATCCTCCAGCATGTCGCCCACGAGGGCCCGGCAGCGCTGCTCGAGTGGACCGGCGCGCGGGGTCATGACACGCGGATCTGGCCGCTGCACGCGGAACCGGTGCTGCCCGGATTGGACGATTTCGACGGCTTGATCGTGCTCGGGGGCGGCATGAGTGTGCACGACGGAGCGGCCCATCCCTGGCTGGAGCCCGAGCGGCAATTGATCCGCGGCGCCCTTGCATCCGGCAGGCCCGTGCTTGGCATCTGCCTCGGTGCGCAGCAGCTGGCGCACGCCCTGGGTGCAGAGGTCTTCCCGGGTGCTGAGCGCGAGGTCGGCTTCTGGCCGATCCGGCGGGTCGGTGCCGCGCTCCCGCTGCCTCCGGAGCTGCCGGTCTGTCACTGGCACGGCGACACCTTCGAGTTGCCTGCGGATGCCGAACTCCTCGCTTCGAGCCAGGCCTGCCGCAACCAGGTCTTCGTCACGACCGACGGTCTGAGCCTGGGGCTGCAGTGCCACCTGGAGGCCACGCCGGAGTGGGTCGACGCCTGCTGCACCCACGACGCCGACTACCTGGTGCCCGGCCGCTGGATGCAGGACGCGAGCCGCCTGCGCGCCGAGCGGAACGCCTACCCGAAGATGCACCGGGCCCTCCACGACCTGCTGGACGCCTTCACCGCCGGCGCCCGTCCCGCGCAAGGCTAGTGGGCCATGCGGGCCGTGCCTCCCCGTGTCTGCCGGAGGCTGCATAACAAAGGCCCCGGACGAGCCGGGGCCAACCGCTTCACCGCCTGGAGGAGACTCCCTTGCCCCCTGTCACCACCTTCGCTGCCAGCGGGCCGAACCGGAAGGGGGAACATTCGTTTCACCC
>JAGTVE010000151.1 GCA_018224485.1 Thioalkalivibrio sp.
CATCCTCTCAGCCCTGGCGCGGGTCCTCATCCTTGCCGGGTGTGGCAGCGAACGGCAGCCATTGCAGGTCGGCGGCAAGCAGTCGCCGGAAAACCAGATCGTTGCAGAGTTGGTGGCGGAGTTGGCCGAGGCCGCCGGTATTCCAGTGCAGCGGCGGATCGGACTGGGCGACGGCCGCCTCACGCTCGAGGCACTGAAGCGTGGCGAGATCGACATCTATCCCGAGAACACGGGTACGGGTCTGGCGTTGTTGGGACTGGCGCAGTCCTCCGACGTGGATTCGGACGCGTCCATCGCCCTGCTGCGCGAACGCTACGCTTCGCTCGGGCTCGGGTGGAGTTCGCCGTTGGGTTTCGAGAACAGTCCCGGCCTCGCAATGCTGCGCGATCGCGCGAGCTCGCTGGGCATCCGTACCTACTCGGAGCTGGCACGCCACGCGGAGCGGCTCACTCTCGGCGTCGACAGCGAGTTCCGCAGTCGCCCGGTTGACGGTCTGGCGCCGCTCGGTCGACGCTACGGCTTGGAGTTCCACCGTATCCTCGAGGTCGAGCCGCGTGACAGAAGCGAACTCTACGATCGCCTGGTGGGCAGTGAGATCGATGTCGCTCTGGTGCGATCGGCCGACCCCCAGATCGAACTCTTCGATCTCCGCGTGCTGGAGGACGACCTCGATTTCTTTCCGCGCCACGATGGCGCCCTGGTCTACCGGGAGACGGCCCTGGAGCGCTTTCCGGCGCTGGAGAAAATTCTCGCCCAGCTGGCCGGTGCGATCGGGAACCAGCAGATGCAGGCCCTGAGCAGACGGGTCACGGTGCGTGGCGAGGATCCTCGGGAGGTGGTGCGGGCCGAGCTGATTCGCGTCGGTCTGATCGAGGGGGAGGTTGGCGAAAAGGATCGACAGGCCCTGAATCTGGCCGTTTCACTTTCGGCGAATGCGGACGGGGAGGCGGGAACAGTGCTGCGCCAGCTGCGCAGATCCTTTCCGACCAGTACGGTGAACCTGGTTCGCTCCAGGGACCCGCTCGGAGCGATCGAGGACGCGAGCGCGCGGATGGCGCTGGTCAGCGCACCGGCGTTCTTCGCCCCCGGCTCGGTAGATCCGGCCACCGGTCGGCCACCATTGCGCCCTGGCGTGGAGGCCGTGGCCCTGGTCGGTACCAGCTTTCTGCAGGTCTTTGCACTTAGACCCGGTATCGAGCGCCTCGAAGACGCTGCCGTGATCGCGACCGGACCCCGGGGCTCGAGTGGCTTTCGAGCGGCACAGTCGGTTAGAGATGGGCTGCAACTGGGCGCGACACTTCGGCCGGTTGAGGGCGATACGCCCGGGATGCTGGCCGACGCGCTGGTGGGCAGCGGGGCGGACGTTGCGATCCTGATGCAGCCCATTGGCAACTCGACGGCGCTGGCGCTGCTGAAGCGTGGCCTGCCACTGCTCGGTGTGGAGAACTGGGTCCAGCGCAACAATCGCATCGTCTTTCCCTACCTGCAGCCGGCCCGGATTGCACCATCCAACTACGAGCGGTTTCTTCCCGCGGGGCAGGCAAACGACACGCCCATGCCGGGGTTCAGCCGGCCGGTGGAGACCCTGGCCACGCAGCTGGTGCTGGCGGGGCCTGCCCCGCCGGACGATCTCAGGCTGGCCACCCAGGGTCCCGGAGCGAGCTTCGTGCCGCGCGCCCTTCCGTTGACCGATCAGGCGGTCGAGCGCATCAATGCCGCTACCGGGAAGACCGAGGACATCTACCCGGTCCTGCCGCAGTCACGGGCACTGGCTCCGCGGTTGCCACAGCCCCCGGAGCCGCTGAATCCGTCACCGCTGGCATCCCTGCTGTCCGTGGTGGCGTTAGCGATGCTGGTCTGGCTCGTCTGGCTGATGCTGCGGCCGGTGCGCCCGGATTGACTGTCAAGGCCCGAGCGGGATTCAAGGCCGCGGTGCTGTGCCGGGGCGCGGGGCACTGGGACCGCGTAGGTTCCGGGGTCAGGCTGCGGGTGATCCGCGGGACAAGACCTGCCCCCGTCGAGCTGGGGGCAAAACGCGGGTCCTGACCCCAGCGCAGTGCCATCGCGACTGGCCTTGCAGCCTCGACGTGTCTGGTCTACGGTGCGAGCTGAGTGGCCTCCGCGGGAGGCCTTTGTTTTGACGACCTTCCTGTGACGGGTGCACAACGCCAATGGGCCAGAGTATGCACGATGAAACCCGTACAATCGAGCAACGGCTGCCACGGGGCGTGATGCTGAACGCCTACCCGGACAGCCTCGGTGGCCGGCTGTCCGGCCTCGTGGCACTGCTGAAGCGTCCCGAGTTCGCGGATGCCGTCTCGCTCCTGTACATCCTGCCGACCTTCTTCAACAGCGACCTCGACCGTGGTTTCTCCATCATCGATTACGGGCTGAACCAGGAGCTGGTGGCGCCCGGGGATCTGGACGAGCTCGACCGGCTCGGCATTACCTTCAAGTTCGACCTGATCCTGAACCATCTGTCGGTCGCGTCGCCGCAGTTCCGCGACCTGCTCGCGCGCGGCGACGAGTCGGAGTACAAGGACTTCTTCCTCGACTGGAATGCCTTCTGGCAGTGCCACGGCAAAGCGGGCGACGAGGGCTACGTGATCCCGCACGACGAGCACCTCCAGAAGCTGTTCCTGCGCAAGCCGGGGCTCCCCATCCTGAAGGTCGGCTTTCCCGACGGCTCGGAACGCCCCTACTGGAACACCTTCTATCAGCAGGTCACCTACCGGCCCGTCTCCGTGGAGGCGTTGCGCGGGCTCAGCGGGATCACGCCGGAGACCGCGAAACAGATCGCCACCCGCCTCAACACGGCGATCGAGACGGAACCGGACATCGAGCGTATCTACCTGGACGGGCACGACTACCTGCGGGACGAGATCCGTGCGGTCCTCCGTGGCCACCGCTGCTACCTCGGGCAGATGGATCTCAACGCCCGCTCGGAAAAGGTCTGGGAATTCTACGACGAGACATTGCAGCGCCTGCGGGACTACGGCGCCAGGATCATCCGGCTGGACGCCTTCGCCTACCTGCACAAGGAGGCCGGTCAGGCCAATTTCTTCAACAAGCCGGGCACCTGGGATTACCTGCGACGGCTGCGGGAGATGGCCCGGGTCCACGGTCTGATCGTCTTTCCGGAGGTGCATGCGGAGTACGGCAAGGGGCTCCATCTCGAGGTTGCGCGGGAGGGGTACCCGATCTACGACTTCTTTCTGCCCGGCCTCCTGATCCATGCCCTGGACCGAGGCACCAGCGTGCATCTGCTGCGCTGGATCCGCGAGATCCAGAGCGAGAATCTGCAGACCATCAACATGCTTGGATGCCATGACGGGATTCCGGTCCTCGACCTGCGCGGCGGCGTGCGGGATGGTGTCTACCGTGCCGGTCTCCTGGAGGATGACGAGATCGAGGCGGTGGTGAACCGCGTCCTCGAGCGTGGCGGCCGCGTGAAGAACCTCTATGGCCCGGACGGCCGGAAGATCGCGTATTACCAGGTTAACGCGACCTTCTACAGCGCCCTTGGCGAAGACGAGCGCAAGCTGCTGCTGGCGCGTGCGATCCAGCTGTTCATGCCTGGGATCCCGCAGATCTGGTATCTGGACCTGTTCGCGGGTCGCAACGACTATGCGGCTGCGGACAGTGGGGGTGCCGCCGGCCACAAGGAGATCAACCGCACCAACCTGGACGATGATGAAATCGAGAGGCGCCTGGCGTGGCCGGTGGTGCAGGATCAGCTCGCGTTGATCCGTCTGCGCAACACCTCCAGCGCCTTCAATGGCGAACTCACGGTGCATCCCGCCGCACCCAACCAGCTGCACCTCTCCTGGCACCGTGACGGCTGCACCGCAAGCCTGCATGCGGACCTTGAGACCTTCGACTTCACGGTCCGCGAGTGCGACGCCTCGGGTGTCGAAACCCGCGTCCTGAGCTCGCGCGCCGAGGCATTTCCGGACCGCGGCCGGGCGAAAGGCGCAGCGCCTTCGGCCGGTGCGGGGCATCGAGATCGTTGACGTAGCACCAGTCGCTGGGCACGTCACGCCCGTGGGAACGGACTCAGTCCAGGCCCGCGCGGCGTAGACGGGCGCGCATGTCCTCCATCTCATCTAGCAGGTCGGCGACCAGTGCCGCCAGTTCGGGCTCCGCATCAAAGACCCGTTCCATCTCGCGCATGCGGCGTGCGCGGCGCAGGTGTTCTCCGGAGAAGCGCCAGGTTCCGGCGACGCACTCGGTGCGCGGAAACAGGCCCTCCTCGAGGTGGTGCCTGAGCCACTGCGGCTCGACCGTGCAGATGGTGGCCATCTGCTCCACCGTCAGCCAGGTCTCTTCCACAACGGCGCCGGTCAGGATGTCATCGTCGCGCATTGTTCAGGCCCTCTCGTCGCGGCGCGGATCGAACGGCAGTTCGCGCGCCATAGTCTCGTAGATTTCCCGCGCCTTCGGGTCGCGTGCGGACGGCAGTACCACCTGAATCTCCAGCAGCAGGTCCCCCGGCGGGCTCGCCGGGATCCCCTTGCCGCGCACGCGCAGCTGGCGTCCGCTCTGGGCACCCTCGGGAATGCGGACCTTCTGACTTCCACCCGGCAGTTCAACCGGGACCACCGCGCCCAGCGCCGCCTCCCACGGGGTGACCGGCAGCGTGACATGGATGTCCCGTCCGTCGGGGCGGTAGCGTGGGTGCGGCCGAAAATGCACCTCGAGCAGCAGATCGCCTGCCGGGCCGCCGCCGATTCCGGGCGAACCCTGTCCGGAGAGACGAATCACCTGGCCTTCGCGCACGCCCCGTGGGATGCGGACGTTCAGGGTTCGCGTGTCCACCACGACTCGTCCCTCCGTATCGAGCCGGGGGGCGCGCAGCGAGATCTGGCGGGTGGCGCCCTCGAAGGCATCCTCGATGTCCAGTAGCACCTTGGCGTGATGATCCTCGCCGCGGGCACGGAATTCCCCCCCGCCAGTGTGGTACCGGGCACGGCCGCCGCCCATCTGTCCGAACAGCTCGGAGAAGAAGTCGCTGAACGCGGCCTCCTCGGAGGGCGAGAAGCCTCGGTTCGAGAATTCAAAGCCCGCATCCCAGTCCGGTGGTGGTCGGAACTCCTCGCCGGGCTGGTGTCCGCGGCCGATCTGATCGTAGGCGGCCCGTTTTTCCGGGTCGGAAAGCACGGCGTACGCCTCGTTGAGGTCCTGCATGCGCACTTCCGCATCCGGTTCCTTGGAGACGTCCGGATGGTACTTGCGGGCGAGCTTGCGGTACGCCTTCTTGATGTCGTCCGCGGTGGCGTCACGCGGGACGTCTAGCGTCTTGTAGTAGTCCTTGAATTCCATTCGGGCTCCTGGGCCATCGTGGCAGGTGGGTAGCTCCCCCCATTGAATTAACCCCTCCGATCCCTATTTTCAAGGTATAGGAAGGAAACCGGGAATCCCCGGATTTTCACGCGGGCGCGCGGTTCGGACCGTGCGTCGCCACGACCAACGGAGGCTGCCATTATGTATCGTTCGCTGTTTGCCAACGACATGTACGCGGAACTCGACCGCCTGCAGCGGGAGATGAGCCGCGCCTTCGAATATTCACCCAGCATACGCGGCGCGGTGCGGGGCGGATTCCCGGCGATGAATGTCGGTGGCACCCCGGAGTCGGTGGAGATCTATGCCTTCGCGCCCGGCATCGACCCTGCGGACATCGAGGTGCAGATCGAGAAGGGCGTGCTGACGGTCGCCGGCGAGCGGGCCTCCGCGCTGCCCTCGGGTGACACGAAGGCCAGTGTGCACATCGATGAGCGCTTTGCGGGTTCATTTCGCCGGGTCGTGACTCTGCCGGAGGACGCCGATCCTGACAGGGTGACCGCCCAATATCGGGACGGCGTACTGCACATCAGCATCCAGCGTCGCGAGACCTCGTTGCCGCGCCGCATCAGTGTCCAGTGAAGGAGGGCTCGATGATGAATGATCAGACCGATGTTGCACGCAGGGAAGAGTCGAAGGCCGAGGCACAGGCGGCACTGATGTGCCCGGTGGACGTCTTCGAGGATGCGACGGGGATCACGCTGCTCGCGGATCTGCCCGGTGTGCCCAAGGACGCGCTGCACCTGCAGGTCGAGGCCGAGACCCTGACGATTGAGGGCGAGGTCAGTCTCGAGGTGCCGGAGGGCATGGAGGCGACACACGCGGAAGTGAACCTGCCTCGGTATCGGCGCGTGTTTACCCTGTCCCGGGAGCTGGATACGGAACAGGTCCGTGCCGAATTCCGCAACGGTGTGCTGACGCTTCGCATTCCGAGGGCCGAGCACGCACAACCGCGTCGGATCGACGTGGAGGTGGTGTAGCGGCAGGCGCGTAATGGGGATGCGCAGGAAGGGGACAGATTTATGAATCCGTCCCCTTCCTGCGGTGGAGGCCTACGACGCCAGCCGCTTGTACTTCATCCGGTGCGGCTGGTCGGCGGCGTCGCCGAGTCGCTGATGGCGGTCCGCCTCGTACTCCTGGTAGTTTCCGTCGAAGAACACCACGCTGCCGTCCTCCTCGAAGGCGAGGATGTGCGTCGCGATGCGGTCCAGAAACCAGCGGTCGTGCGAGATCACGATCGCCGAACCGGGAAAGTCCAGCAGCGACTCCTCCAGCGCCCGGAGCGTCTCCACGTCCAGGTCGTTGGTCGGCTCGTCCAGAAGGAGCAGGTTGCCGCCGCTTTTCAGCACCTTGGCCAGGTGCACCCGGTTGCGTTCGCCGCCGGACAGGTCCTTCATCCGCTTCTGCTGATCGGAACCCTTGAAGTTGAACCGCCCCACGTAGGCGCGAGAGGGCATCTGAAAGTTGCCGACCTGCACCACGTCCTGGCCGTTGGAGATCTCCTCCCAGACACTCTTCTCGTCCGCCAGCGCGTCGCGGCTCTGGTCGACATACGCGATCTGCACCGTGTCACCGACGTTGATGCTTCCTCCGTCGGGCCGTTCCTGCCCGGTGATCATGCGGAACAGCGTGGTCTTGCCGACCCCGTTCGGCCCGATCACGCCGACGATGCCCCCGCGCGGTACACCGAAGGACAGCCCCTGGTACAGCATCCGATCCCCGTAGGTCTTGCTCAGGTTCTCGGCCTCCAGCACCACGTCGCCGAGTCGCGGACCCGGCGGAATGTAGAGCTCCTTGGTTTCCGAGCGCCGCTGGTAGTCGCTGGAGGCCAGTTCCTCGAAGCGCTTCAGGCGCGCCTTGCTCTTTGCCGTGCGGCCCTTCGGGTTGCTGCGCACCCACTCGAGTTCGGACTCCATTGCCCGAACGCGCGCCTGCTCAGCCTTTTCTTCCTGCGCCAGACGCTTCTCCTTCTGCTCGAGCCAGGACGAGTAATTGCCCTGCCATGGAATACCCTGCCCGCGGTCGAGCTCCAGGATCCAACCGGCGACGTTGTCCAGGAAATAGCGGTCGTGGGTCACCGCGACCACGATGCCGGGGAACTCCTTCAGGAAGTGCTCCAGCCAGGCGACGCTCTCGGCGTCCAGGTGGTTGGTGGGCTCGTCCAGGATCAGCATGTCCGGGCTCGAGAGCAGGAGCCGGCACAGTGCGACCCGGCGGCGCTCGCCACCGGACAGTGTCTCCACGTGCGCATCCCAGGCCGGCAGGCGCAGCGCGTCGGCGGCAACCTCCAGCCGGCGCTCGAGGTTGTGACCGTCGCTGGCCTGGATCAGGGACTCCAGTTCCGCCTGTTCTGCGGCCAGCTTGTCGAAATCGGCATCCGGCTCGGCGTAGGCCGCATAGACCTCGTCTAGGCGGGCGAGGGCCTGCTTGATCGGCTCGACGGCCTCCTCGACGTTGCCCCGCACATCCTTGCTGCCGTCGAGCTGCGGCTCCTGCGGAAGAAAGCCGACGTGGATGCCCGGCTGGGGACGCGCCTCTCCGATGATATCCTTGTCCAGTCCCGCCATGATCCGGAGCAGGGTCGACTTCCCGGCGCCGTTGTAGCCGAGCACGCCGATCTTCGCCCCTGGGAAGAAGTTGAGATGGATGTCCTTCAGAATCTGCTTCTTCGGCGGGACGATCTTGCCTACGCCGTTCATGGTATAGATGTACTGCGCCATGGAACCTCTTTCGTTATTGCCTGCAAAGGGTGATCTCGACGCGAGACTCTACCATGAGTTCCCGATGAAATTATCCTGGGGCTGAAGCGTCTACCCCGGGACCCCCGTTCGCAATCGAGGAGAATTACCATGTCCCGGAACCGCAAGCTGGCTCGTCCCTGGATCCTGGCCCTGCTGCTCTGCCTGCCGCTGGCTGGTCAGGCGGTGGAGCGCGTCACGCTGGAGCACAACGGACTGACGCTGGTCGGGCACCTGCAGTCGGTGGCCGACCCGGCAGACGGCGTGATCCTGATGCTGCACGGCACGCTCGCCCACGGTCGCATGGAGACGATGGCGTCGGTACAGGATCTCCTGGCCGATCAGGGCCTGAACTCGCTATCGGTGAATCTGAGCTACGGTGTCGACACCCGCGAGGGGATGTTCGAGTGTGACCGTCCGATCACTCATGGCGTGCAGGATCACTTCCGCGAGCTGGACGCATGGATGGGCTGGTTGCAGTCCGAGGGTTTCGGGCCGGTGAGCCTGCTGGGACACTCGCGCGGCGGCAACCAGGTGGCGCGCTATGTGCAGGAATGGGTGTCTGACGATATCCGGGCACTGGTCCTGGTGGCCCCCTCGACCTATGAGCCGGATCGCGCGGCCGCGAGCTACGAGAGACAGTCCGAGATGCCGCTGATCGTGCGCCTGGACCAGGCGCGCGAACTGCTGCGGATGGGGCAGCAGGAAACCATGATGCAGGATGTGCGCTTCCTGTACTGCGAGTCCCTGGACGTATCCCCGCAGGCCTTTCTCGGCTACTACGATCCGGCAGAGGGCCATGACACCCCGACCGTGATCGAAGGAATCGAGGTCCCGACGCTGGTGGTGATCGGATCGGAGGACGATGTGGTACCGGACCTTCCGGAGCGCATGGCCGCGCTCGAGGACGCGGATGCCGTGAGTACCACGACCATCGACGGGGCCGGTCACTTCTTCCGGGACTTCTTCGCGGACGACGCGGCGGATGCGGTCGCGGAGTTCGTCGAGCAGCGCTGATCCCGCGAGGTCCGGACCCCAAAGCCGGCCTCTGTCCCCGGGCCGCGTTTAACCGTGAAAGTCGCGCACTCTCCCCTCTCCCGCTTGCGGGAGAGGGGCCGGGGGTGAGGGCCGGCGACGCAGCGCCGACCTGAGCATCCGGAGCCATCGCGGCCTAAGGCCGCTCCCACCCGGGGCCCGGTCAAGCACCCTGGACCGGCGCTGGCGCGCCTCCAGCGCATTCGCGAGCAGGCTCGCTCCCACGGGCCTCAGGAATCGCCGCCTGCTGCTGCCCGTCGCTCCAGCCAGCGTCTTGCCACGCCGCCGAGCAGCAGCAGGCCGGCCAGCACAAACAACGGCAGTACCGTCGATGGCCGCAGCGTGTCCCCCGTCTCGATCGCCTCCACCGCGCCGTGAACCGCGGTCGCATAGGCGCCCCACTTCACGGTCAGGCCGAGCACCGCGGCCAGGAGGAAGTTCCTCAACGGCAGTTCCAGCACGCCGCCGGCATAGTTCACGAAGGAGTGCGGAAACCCGGGCAGGACCCGCAGTGCGGTCTGTGTGAGCAAGTCGCTGCGCTGCTCAAGAAGCGCAACAATGCGTTCGGCGTGCCTCCCGGGCGACCAGCGACGCCCGACGCGATGCGAAAACCGGTATGCGCCCAGTGCGCCCACCCCGCTGCCAATGACCAGCATGATCACGGACACCACGGGCGGATGAAACGGAGCGATCACCCACAGGATGAGGCTGCCCGGCAACGCGAAGGTGAACAGCACGGCCATCAGCACCACGACCGTGACGATCGCCATCGGAAGATCCGCAATGCGATCGCCCCACTGGAGCAGCTGTGTCAGCTCCCGGGTGTGCCACGAGGCGAGTAGCAGGCCGAGGATCACCAGGCTCCCGAGCAGGAGTCCGGCCCAGTGCCGCTGCAGCAGGGCCACGAGCCCTTGGGTCCAGGCACGTATTGTCAGGAGATCAACCCCGCTTCGTGCAGCAGGTCCAGGCCGTGCCGCGCGATCATGCGCTCCTCGTCCGTGGGGATCACCCATACGCCCACGCGGCTCTCCGGCCCGCTGACGTGCTCGGAGTGGTCCTCGTTGGCGCGGCCATCCAGCGCCACGCCCAGCCACCCGAGGGCCTCACAGATACGCGCGCGCACCGGTGCCGCGTGTTCGCCGATTCCGCCGGTGAACACGAGGTGATCCAGGCCGCCGAGCATCGCGGTCAGCGCGCCGATCTCCCGAACCGTGCGGTGCACGAAGACATCGACCGCCTCTGCCGCCGCGGGCGCCTCGCTGTCGAGCAGGGTGCGCATGTCCCCGCTGATGCCGGAGACGCCGAGGAGCCCGCTTTCCTCGTAGAGCAGGGTGCTGACCTTCCCGGCGCTCATGCCTTTTTCCTGCAGCAGGAAGAGTACGGCCCCCGGGTCCAGCGCGCCGCAGCGGGTGCTCATCGGCAGCCCGTCCAGGGCGGTGAACCCCATCGTCGTTGCCACGCTCTCGCCGTCTTGAAGGGCGGCGAGGCTGGCGCCGCTCCCCAGGTGGGCGATCACGGCACGGCCGGTGGCGTCGCGATCGAGCCGGTGGGCGAGCGCGCCGGCGATGAACTCGTAGGAGAGTCCGTGAAAGCCGTAGCGCATCACGCCCTCGTCGGCGAGGTGACGGGGCAGGGCCAACCGGCGTTCGATTCGTGACTGCGTGTGGTGAAACGCGGTGTCGAAGCAGGCGAACTGGAAGAGTTCGGGCCGGGACCTGGCGAGCGAATGGATCGGTGCGAGGTTATGCGGTTGGTGCAGCGGGGCAAGCGGCTCCAGGGCCTCCATTCGGTCCAGTATGTCGGGGGATACCCGCACCGGTCCGACGAAGTGCTGACCGCCGTGGACCACCCGGTGTCCGGCCGCAAGCAGACTCCGGCCCTCCAGGGCTTCATCGAGCCAGTCCATCAGGAAATCGAGCGCCTCCTCGTGGCCGAGGGCCTCACCTTCATCGCTGGGGTGCCGGTCCTCCACCACGTCGCCGGAGGCTTCCTCGACCAAGAAATGCGGCTTCGCGTCGAGGCCGGTGATCTGTCCCCGGAAATGGCGCGATGGATCCGTTCCACCGGAACCCGGGTCGATCTCGTAGAGCGCGAATTTCAGGCTGGACGAGCCGCTGTTCAGCACCAGCAGATCACCGGACATCGCGATCCTCCGGTTGATGAAATTTCACAGAGTCGCCGGCGAGCGCGCTCCGTTTGAGTGCCTGTCTCTTGGGGGATCTCCTGGTTCCCATCTCACGGTCCTGAGTATGGAGAGATGCCTCCAGTGTATCGCATGGCCGCTCGGTGCCTGTAGGAGCGGCCTCTGGCCGCGATTGCTCGGCGCTTGGGATGATCGCGGCTGGAAGCCGCTCCCACGCCAGCCGCTCATACGGCAGCTCCCACGGGAGTGGCTCCCTCTAGTTGTGGCGGCTCTGGTGCTCGGCGAGGAGGAGGGCGAGGGCGCAGGAGGCCATGCGGGTGATCGCATCGTCGGCGCGGCTGGTGAGCATGATCGGGACGCGGGCGCCGACGACCACGCCGGCGCCGGTGGCGTCGGCGAGGTGGGTCAGCTGCTTCATCAGCATGTTGGCGGCCTCCAGGTCCGGCGCCACCAGGATGTCGGCGCGGCCGGCGACCCTGGAATCAATGCCCTTGGTGCGGGCGGCGCTCTCCGAGATCGCGTTGTCGAAGGCCAGCGGTCCGTCGAGAATGCCGCCCTCGATCTGGTGCCGCTCCGCCATCTTGCAGAGGGCGGCGGCATCCAGTGTCGAGGCGAGCTTCGGGTTCACCGTCTCGACCGCCGACAGGATGGCGACGCGCGGCTCCTTGATCTCGATCGCGTGGGCGAGTTCGATCGCGTTCCGGATGATGTCGGCCTTGTGCTCCAGTGACGGATAGATGTTGATCGCGGCGTCGGTGATGAACAGCGGGCGCGGGTAGGTGGGCACGTCGAAGGCCATCACGTGGCTCATGCGGCGCTCGGTCCGCAGACCCTTTTCCTTGTGCAGCGTGGCGCGCAGCAGTTCGTCGGTGTGCAGGCTGCCCTTCATCAGGGCCCCGACCTCGCCCTTGCGGGCCAGCGCCACCGCACGCTCGGCGGCCTCGTGACTGTGCTTCGTGGAGACCAGCCGGAAGTCGGAGATGTCCACCTCCGCCTCCTCCGCGGCCTGCCGGATGCGATCCTCCGGCCCGACCAGGACCGGGATGATCAGCTCCTTGCTGGCGGCCTGCAGCGCACCCTTCAGGGAGTTGGCATCGACCGGGTGCACGATGGCGGTGGGCAGGGGTTCCGGGCTCGAGGCGGCCTCCAGCAGTTCGTGCAGGTGGGCGCGTTCCGCCATGCGCACGTGCGGCATTACCGTGCGTGCACGCTTGACCTTGTCGGTGGGCGCAAGGACGTCCGCGTCCCCCTCGATGACCGTCTCGCCGTCCTGGTTCTGGCACAGGCAGTGAAAGCGGATGCGCTTCTTCGCGTCGTCCTTTTCGGTGGCCTCCACCGTGACGGTGAGTATGTCGCCGAGCACCACGGGGTTCTTGAAGCGCAGCGTTTGACCCAGGTAGATGGTGCCCGGTCCGGGCAATTCCGTGCCCAACAATGTCGAGATCAGTGCACCACCCCACATGCCGTGGGCGATGATCTCCTGAAAACGGCTGCTCTTGGCGAAGTCCTCGTCCACATGCGCCGGATTCACGTCCCCGGACATCACCGCGAACAGCTTCACGTCTTCCATGGTCAGCCGCCGCTCGAGCGTCGCGGTGTCGCCGACCTCGATCTCGTCGTAGGTCCGGTTCTCGATGTGGGCGTCGGAGGGAGGCATGGTTCAGGCCTTGACGTTCAGTCCGCCGTCGACGTGGGTGGTCACGCCGGTGATCGACCGGGCCGCGTCGCTGACCAGGAAGCGGGCCGCCTGCCCGATATCGTCTATGGTCACCAGGCGCCGCGTGGGCGCGCGCTCCTCCGCGTCCTGCAGCAGTTCTTCGAAGTCGCGGATACCGGATGCGGCACGGGTCGCGACCGGACCTGGCGAGAGCGCCAGCACACGGATGCCGGCCGGGCCGAGCTCCTCGGCCATGTAGCGTACCGAGGACTCCAGCGCGGCCTTCACCGGGCCCATGATGCCGTAGTTCTCCACCACCCGTTCGGCGCCCTGGTAGCTCATCGTGATCAGGCAGCCGCCGTTGGTCATCAGCGGCTCCGCGAGGCGCGCCATGCGCATTAAGGAATGACAGGAGATATCCATTGCGAGCAGGAAGCCGTCAAGGCTGGAATCGACCACTCGGCCCTGGAGGTCGTCGCGCGGGGCGAAGGCCATGGAGTGGATCACGAAGTCGAGGCGTCCCCAGCGTTCGGACGCGGCTCGGAACAGGGCCTCGAGCTGTTCCTGTTCGCGCACGTCGCAGAGGATCAGCGGCGGATCGCCCAGCTCTTCCGCCAGCGGGCGCACGTGTGGTTCGCTCTTCGGGTGCCCATAGCTCAGGATCAGATC
>JAGTVE010000152.1 GCA_018224485.1 Thioalkalivibrio sp.
GCGGCCCGGGTTCTCGGGGACAGCGTCGATATCGAGATCCTCGAGGCGCACCACCGCCACAAGGTGGACGCCCCGTCCGGCACGGCGCTGCGGCTCGGCCGCATCGTCGCGGACACGCTCGGCCGGGACCTGGAGACGGATGCGATCTACGGGCGCGAGGGCCGGACCGGCGCCCGGGAGCGGCGAACGATCGGCTTCGCGACCGTACGCGCCGGCGACATCGTCGGCGAGCACACCACGCTGTTTGCGGCCGAGGGCGAGCGGGTGGAGATCACCCACCGGGCGAGCAGCCGCATGACCTTCGCGTCCGGGGCCGTCCGCGCCGCGGTCTGGCTGAACGACCAGCCCCCCGGCCTCTACGACATGCAGGACGTCCTGGGCCTGCGCTGAGCGCGATGGAGTGCGGCGGCTGGCCTCCGCAAGCAAGGCGGAAGCCAGCTCCCGCACTCCACCGGCCAGCGTAGGAGCGGCTTCCAGCCGCGATGCCCTTGGTCGTACCGTGCCCGATCGCGGCCGGAGGCCGCTCCCACGAACCTTGCCTCTGACTGAGGGAACGAGCCCCCCGCCGTCCACCGGCCAGCGTGGGAGCGGCTTCCAGCCGCGATGCCCCTTGGCCGTGCCGTGCCCGATCGCGGCCGGAGGCCGCTCCCACCAACCCTGCCTCTGACTGAGGGAACGGAGCCCCCGACCCTCCATGACCCCGCGATCCTGAGAGGGCGGAATGCGGTGCCGCGGTTCCGGACCGTCGGCGGCCATGGATGGCCGCCGTCGAGCGCCCATGGATGGCTTGAGCGTGTCCGGAACCGCGGCACCGCGTTCCGGCCCCCGCACGGCCCAGCCGCATGCACCCCGGCACGGCCCAGCCGCATGCACCCCGGCACGGCCCCAAACCGGCGCACCCCGGGCAAGGGCGCAACCCCGCGCATCCACGCTGTGGTCCCGTTGGACCCGTTATCGGTGCTCGCGTACACTGGCTCCATCCCGAGTACCCATCCGCTCGCCCCTGCATGCAGCGGCGAGCCGCGCGCAAGCCAACACCCCGGAGGTCGCCGTGTCTGTGCCCGCTGTACTCGTTCTCGAAGACGGAACGGTGTTTCATGGAAAATCGGTCGGAGCTCGGGGCGAGACGGTCGGCGAGGTCGTCTTCAACACCGCGATGACCGGCTACCAGGAGATCCTGACCGACCCCTCCTACTCCCGGCAGATCGTGACCCTCACCTATCCGCATATCGGCAACGTCGGGGCGACCCCCGAAGACGACGAGTCGGCGCGGGTGCATGCGGCCGGCCTGATCGTGCGCGACGTCCCGCCGCTGGTCAGCAACTGGCGCAGCCGCGAGTCGCTGCCGGACTTCCTGATGCGGCACGGCGTCATGGCGATCGCTGGCATCGACACCCGCAAGCTCACCCGCGTGCTGCGCGAGAAGGGCGCGCAGAGCGGCTGCGTGATGGCGGGCGAGGTCGACGTGGACCGCGCGCTCGCGCTTGCGCGCGGGTTTCCCGGGATCAAGGGAATGGACCTGGCCCGGGAGGTCAGCACGAAGACCCGCTACGAGTGGATGGAGGGCACCTGGAACATCGACGGGCCGCCCCTCCGGCTGAATCCCGCCGATGCCGAGTTTCACGTCGTCGCCTACGACTTCGGCATGAAGCAGAACATCCTGCGCCGGCTGGTGGACCGGGGATGTCGGGTCACGGTGGTGCCGGCCGAGACCACGGCGGAGGACGCGCTGGAACTGGAACCGGACGGAATCTTCCTGTCCAACGGGCCGGGTGACCCGGAGCCCTGCGACTACGCGATCGCCACGGTTCGCAAGTTCTGCGAACAGAAACGGCCCGTCTTCGGCATCTGTCTCGGCCACCAGCTGCTCGGGCTCGCCAGCGGCGCGAGCACGGTGAAGATGAAGTTCGGCCATCACGGGGCGAACCATCCCATCCAGGACCTGCGCAGCGGGCGGGTGATGATCTCCAGTCAGAACCACGGTTTCGCGGTGGATGAAATGAACCTGCCGGACTGGATCGAGGCGACCCACCGGTCGCTGTTCGACGGCACCCTTCAGGGGATCGCGCGCAATGACTGTCCGGCCTTCAGTTTCCAGGGGCACCCCGAGGCCAGCCCCGGTCCTCACGACGTCTCCCCCGCCTTCGACGAGTTCATCGCCTCGATGCGTGCCGCGCGCCGTTGAACAGCCGCCTCCCGTCGCATACGAATCCGATTCCGGAGCCCCCTCCCCATGCCCAAGCGTAACGACATCCAGAGCGTACTGATCCTCGGCGCCGGGCCGATCGTGATCGGCCAGGCCTGCGAGTTCGACTACTCCGGCGCCCAGGCCTGCAAGGCCCTGCGCGAGGAGGGCTTCAGGGTGATCCTGGTGAACTCGAATCCGGCCACCATCATGACCGACCCGGAGACGGCCGACGCGGTGTACATCGAGCCGGTCGAGTGGAGTGTGGTGGCCCGGATCATCGAGAAGGAGCGTCCCGACGTGCTGCTGCCCACCATGGGTGGCCAGACCGCGCTGAACTGCGCGCTGGACCTGGTCCACAACGGCGTGCTCGAGAAGTTCGGCGTCGAGATGATCGGGGCCAGCGAGGACGCGATCGACATGGCCGAGGATCGCGAGCGCTTCCGCGAGGCGATGACCGAGATCGGTCTGGCGACGCCGACGGCCTTCATCGCGCACACCTGGGAGGACGCGCAGCGGGTGCAGCCCGACATCGGCTTTCCGGTGATCATCCGGCCCTCCTTCACGCTCGGGGGCTCCGGTGGGGGCATCGCCTACAACCGCGAGGAGTTCGAGGAGATCGTGAAGGGTGGTCTCGACCTGTCGCCGACCAACGAGGTGCTGCTGGAAGAGTCGGCGCTGGGCTGGAAGGAGTTCGAGATGGAGGTGGTCCGCGACAAGGCGGACAACTGCATCATCATTTGCTCCATCGAGAATATCGACCCGATGGGAACCCATACCGGGGACTCGGTGACCGTTGCGCCCGCGCTGACGCTGAC
>JAGTVE010000153.1 GCA_018224485.1 Thioalkalivibrio sp.
CGGCACTCCTGAACATCAGCTGCCAGGCCATATGCAGGATGAACAGCGCCACCACCAGCGCCGCCACGGCATCCAGCCACGGCCAGCCGACCACGGCGCCGCCGATGCCGATGAGGACGACCACGGATGAGATCGCATCGGTGCGGTGGTGCCAGGCATTCGCCTGCAGCAGTTGCGACTGGATGCGCCGTGCCGCGCGGACGGTGTACTGGTACAGTCCCTCCTTGGCCACCAGGGTGAGCGCCGCGAAGATGAGCGCGGCCGGAGCGGGGGCGGTCAACGTCTCCCAGGCCAGCAGCCGTTGCCCGGCAGTCCAGGCAATTCCTAGCGCCGCGAAGGCCAGCAACAAGCCGACCACGATGGTCGCGAGGGTCTCGATGCGGCCATGGCCGTAGGGATGGTCCCGGTCGGGCGAGGCAGCGGCCTTGCCGGCGGCGAACAGCACCACGCTGTCGCTGATCAGGTCCGACAGGGTGTGCACGCCATCGGCGATCAGCGCCTGGGACTGAAACAGCCAGCCCGTGACGATCTGCGTCGTCGCCAGCAGCGCGTTCACCGCACCGGCCAGGATGGTGGCCGCTCGCGTGGTCCGGTAGCGCTCCTCGGGTGAAGCCATGACTTCGCTTGCGGAAACCCTGCTCACGGATTACCCTCTGAAATAATAATGCGTCTCATTACCATTTTATGTCCCCGGTCTGATCCGGCAGGAGCCCCATATGCTCGTTCTTGAAGTCGACCAGGAATCGCCGCCCCTTTCCTTGCGCATTGTAGACCGGGCCTCCGGCTGCGTGATGGCGGAATGGAACGGCTCCGCCTGCCGGCGCGTCCTTGCCGCCACGGGTCTCCCACTCAACGAACTGCGCGCCGCACCACCCGGTGACGCACAGCGCCACGCGATTCGCCGCCTGTTGTTCGAGGCCTTGGTAACCGACTTCACCGCCGGGCTGCAGCCAACCCCACAATCCGCGCAGGTCCTGCCATTCCGCGCACCGCGCTGAAGCGGCGGAGCGGGCCCGAGGTTCCACGTGAAGATCTGGCCCACGGTAGTGGCCGCAAACCCGCCGTGGCCGCTATACTTTATCCTTTTCCCTGCGATTCAGGCACATCATGCAGCAGTCCCGGGTGACCTTTCAGGATCTCATTAGGCAGTTGCAGGAGTACTGGGCACGCCAGGGTTGCGTGCTGCTCCAGCCCTACGACATGGAGATGGGGGCCGGCACCTTCCATCCTGCGACCTTCCTGCGCTCGATCGGACCAGAGCCGTGGCGCACCGCCTACGTGCAGCCATCACGCCGGCCGACCGACGGCCGCTACGGGGACAACCCCAACCGGCTGCAACACTACTACCAGTTCCAGGTGCTGCTGAAGCCCTCGCCGCCGGACATCCACGAGCTCTACCTCGGATCTCTGCAGGCACTGGGCTTCGACCCGACCGTGCACGACATCCGGTTCGTGGAGGACGACTGGGAATCCCCGACCCTGGGTGCATGGGGCCTGGGCTGGGAAATCTGGCTGAACGGCATGGAGGTGACGCAGTTCACCTACTTCCAGCAGGTAGGCGGGATCGACTGCCGGCCCGTCTCCGGTGAGATCACCTACGGCCTGGAACGGCTCGCGATGTACCTGCAGGGCGTGGAGAGCGTCTTCGACCTGGTCTGGACCGAGGCACCGGACGGCACCGTTGTCACCTATGGCGACGTGTACCATCAGAACGAGGTCGAGCAGTCCACCTACAACTTCGAGCACGCGGATCGCGATGCGCTCTTCGCCGCCTTCGACCAGCACGCGTCGGAGAGCGAGCGCCTGATCGGGCTCGGGCTGCCCCTGCCCGCGTACGAACAGGTGCTGCGCGCCTCGCACAGCTTCAACCTGCTCGATGCGCGCGGTGCAATCTCCGTGACCGAACGGCAGCGATACATCCTTCGCGTGCGCGAACTGGCGCGCGCGGTGGCCGCGGCCTACTACGAGAGCCGGGAACGGTTGGGTTTTCCGATGCTCGCAGACGCCGGGCGGGCTGCCTGATCCGCCGATTCGGCCCATCCACCCCCCTCCGGGCCTCCGTACCGGCGGGGCCTTCTGGAAACCGCAATGGACGACCTGCACCCTCTCCTGATCGAAATCGGCATGGAGGAACTGCCCCCGAGGGCGCTTCCGGCGCTTCGCGACGCGCTGCGCGCCGAGTGTCTCCGCCGCCTCGGCGATGCCGGCATTCAGCCGGGCGAGGTGACCGCCTTCGCGACGCCGCGACGGCTCGCGCTGCTGCTTGACGGGATCCCCCCCCGGCAGCCTGATCGCGTTCAGCAGCGCCGGGGTCCCGCGGTCGCCGCGGCCTTCGATACCGCCGGCACGCCCACGCGGGCCGCGGAGGGCTTCGCGCGGTCCTGCGGCGTCGCGGTCGAGGAGCTCGAACGCGAGAATACCGACAAGGGCGAATACCTCGTCCATCGCGAGACCCGTGCCGGCGCGACACTGGAGCAGCTGCTGCCGGAGATCCTCACGGCCAGCCTCGCGGCACTGCCCACGCCGAAGCGGATGCGCTGGGGATCGGGCGAGGTCGAGTTCGTGCGCCCGGTGCATTGGCTGGTGGCACTGCACGGGGAGCGGACCATCGACATGGAGGTGCTGGGGCTGCACAGCGGGCGAACGACACGGGGACACCGGTTCCACTGCCCGCAGCCGCTGGAGCTGAGTCGAGCCGGGGACTACGCGTGGCGGCTCGAGCACGATGGCATGGTGATGCCGTCCTTCGAGGCCCGGCGCGAGTCCATCGCCCGCCAGATCGAGGCCGAGGCCGAAGCGGCAGGGGGCCAGGCACTGATCAACCCGGACCTGCTGGATGAGGTGACGGCGCTCGTGGAATGGCCGGTCGCGCTGACCGGCGGCTTCGACCCACGTTTCCTGGACGTTCCCCAGGAGGCATTGATCTCGACCATGCAGGACAACCAGAAGTACTTTCCGCTGGTCGATGCATCCGGGCGCATGCTGCCCCGCTTCATCGTGATCAGCAACATCCGCTCGCGCTATCCGGAGGCGGTGCGCAACGGCAACGAGCGCGTGCTGCGCCCGCGCTTCGCCGACGCGGAGTTCTTCTGGGAGCAGGATCGCCGCGACACCCTGGCCAGCCGGGAGTCCTGGCTCGCCACCGTCGTCTTCGAGCGCCGCCTGGGCACGCTGGCCGACAAGTCGGCGCGGCTCGCGCTGCTGATGGAGTCTCTGTCGGCGCCGCTGGGACTCGATCCGGCGCTGGCCCGGCGTGCCGCGCAGCTGGCCAAGTGCGATCTGGGCACCCGCATGGTCTTCGAGTTTCCCGAACTGCAGGGCACGATGGGCCGCTACTACGCGCTGCACGATGGCGAGCCGGAGCCCCTGGCCGCGGCGCTGGAGCAGCACTACTGGCCGCGGCATGCGGGCGCGGCGCTGCCCGAGGGTCCGCTCGCACAGGCCCTTGCGCTGGCCGACCGGCTCGACACGCTGGTCGGGATCTTTGCGATCGGCAAGGAACCCTCCGGCACCAAGGACCCGTTTGCACTGCGCCGGGCAGCACTCGGGCTGCTGCGTATCCTGGTGGAGCGGGAACTGCCGCTGGCCATCACTCCGCTGCTGGAGAGTGCGGCCGCCGGCCTCGCGGACCGGGTGCCCGACGCGGTCGCCGCGGTGCCGCAGGTACGCGCCTACATCCTCGACCGGCTACGCGGTTACCTGCTCGATCAGGGCATGGCCCCGGAGGTCTTCGAGGCGGTCGCGGCGGCCGGGCCCGACGTGCCTCTGGACTTCGTGCAGCGTGCCCGGGCGGTCCAGCGGTTCCGGGAGCGGCCGGAGGCGGAGTCCCTGGCCGCGGCCAACAAGCGCATCCGGAACCTGCTGCGCAAGGCGGAGGAACCGGTCGGTGACAGCGTCGACGAGCGCATGCTGCAGTCACCGGCGGAGCAACTGCTGCTCGAGACCTTGCAGGCCCTCGAGCCGCGCGTGGCCGCCGCGGTGGAGAACGCCGACTACGTCGGCGCAATGGAGGACCTCGCCAGCCTGCGTGCGCCGGTGGACGCCTTCTTCACCGACGTGATGGTGATGGTCGATGATCCGGCCCTGCGCGCGAACCGACTGGCGCTGCTGCGCCGCATGGCCGGGCGCTTCGACTCGGTCGCCGACATCTCACGCCTGGCGACCGGCTAGCGGGCCATGCTGCTCAGACTGCGTGCGCTGGCGTTCTGGCTTGGCTTTGCCGGCTCGACCGTGCTGATCGGTCTGGTGGCCGCACCCCTGGTGCTGCCGCTCGGCTGGCACGGCCGCTATCGCGTGCTGTCGCAATGGACCCGGTTCAACGTCTGGTGGCTCGGTGCGACCTGCGGCCTGCGCCACCGCGTGCAGGGAGCCGAACACCTGCAGCAGCCGCAGGCCGCAATCGTGATGTCCAAGCACCAGTCCGCATGGGAGACCATCGCGCTGCAGCAGATCCTGCCGCCGCAGGTCTGGGTGCTGAAGCGCGAGCTGATGCGGATTCCGTTCTTCGGGTGGGCCATCAGCATGGTCGACCCGGTACCGGTGGACCGCAAGGCGGGCCGGCGGGCGCTCGACCAGCTGGTGGAGGCGGGCGTGGACCGGTTGGACCGGGGGCTGTGGGTGGTCCTCTTCCCCGAGGGCACCCGAACCCCTCCGGGCAAGCGCGGCCGCTACCGTGTCGGTGGCGCGGTGCTGGCCGCGCGCAGCGGCCACCCGGTGATCCCGATCGCGCACAACAGCGGCAGCTTCTGGGCACGGAAGAGCCTGGTCAAACACCCCGGCGTAATCGATGTCGTGGTGGGTCCGCCGATCGAGACAGGCGGCCGCAGGCCCGATGAGATCCTGGCCGACGTCGAGGACTGGATCGAGACGGAGGTGGCGCGGCTGGAAGGTCGCCCTCCGCCGGCTCTGCCCTAGTGGGCCTACGGGACGGAGGGCTGTGCCCCAGTGTCCCTACCCGGGGCCTTCGTCAATGATTTCGCGCAGCACCCAGCCGGCGGCGGTCAGTCCGAAGAGTGCGGGGAGGTAGGAGATGGTGCCGTTCACCGACCGGGCGCGGCCGGGGACCGGACCGTCGATCGGGCAGTGCTCGGTGCCCTTGCGCGGCACTTCCAGGGAATAGACCACCGGGTAGTCGAGCCTCGCGCCGAGGCGCCGCAGCTGCTTGCGCAGGATCCTTGCAAGCGGACAGATCCGGGTCTCGGCGAGAAGGCCGACCCGGATCAGTGTGGGATCGATACGTCCTCCGGCACCGACGCTGGAGATCACCCGTTGCTCCCGTGTCTGGCAGGCCGCCACCAATGCGGCCTTGCAGGCGATGGAGTCGATGCAGTCGAGCACGTAATCCGCATCGCCGGGGACCAGCTCCGGGATGTTGTCCGGCCGCAGGAATTCCGTGACGGTCTGCACGCGAATCGCAGGATCGATGTCCGCGATTCGCCGTTGCATCACCTCGGTCTTCGGCTGGCCCACCGTAGACCGCAGCGCCACCAGCTGCCGGTTGAGGTTGGAAGGCGCCACCTGGTCGTGATCGAGCAGCGTGATCCGCCCGACCCCGGCCCGCGCGGTCGCCTCCGCGGCATAACTACCCACACCGCCCAATCCGGCGATCAGCACGTGCCGGCGGCGCAGGGCCGCCAACGCCTCCGCACCGAGCAGCAGACCGGTGCGTTCGGAAAAGGGATCAGTTACCAGCGACATTTTGAGATCTCAGCACACCGGC
>JAGTVE010000154.1 GCA_018224485.1 Thioalkalivibrio sp.
GATGCCGACCCCGGCGGTGGCCTACCTGACGCGTACCTTCCGGGCGGCCGCCGGAGTGGTGATCAGCGCGTCGCACAATCCCTACCAGGACAACGGCTTCAAGTTCTTCACCCCCGGGGGCGACAAGCTGCCGGACGAGCTGGAACAGGCGATCGAGGATCGGCTCGACCAGCCCGCCGGCGCGCTCGACCCGCAACGGCTGGGCAAGGCGGTCCGGATTGCCGACGCGGCCGGGCGCTACATTGAGTTCTGCAAGAGTGCGATACCCGCGCGCTCGGAGCTCCGGGGCTTGCGCATGGTGATCGACTGCGCGCATGGGGCCACCTACAACGTGACCCCGCAGGTCTTCGACGAACTGGGTGCCGAGGTGGAGACCATCGGCGTCCGCCCGGACGGGTACAACATCAATGATGACTGCGGCGCCCTGTACCCGGAGCAGTTGCGGCTGCGGGTGCTGGCCAGCGGCGCGAACCTCGGCATCGCGCTGGACGGGGACGGCGACCGGGTGATCCTGGTCGACGAGACGGGGGAGATCGTCGATGGCGACGAGACCCTCGGGATCCTGGCGCTCTCCGACCAGGCGGAGGGCAATTTCAGCGGCGGCGTGGTCGGGACCCAGATGAGCAACCTCGGCCTGGAGCTGGCCCTGGGAGACGCCGGGATTCCCTTCGTGCGCGCCCGCGTCGGCGACCGCTACGTGCTCGATGAACTGCGCCGCAACGGATGGCATCTCGGCGGCGAGGGATCGGGGCATATCGTCTGCCTGACCCACACCACCACCGGAGACGGCACCGTCGCCGCGCTGCGCGTGGCTCATCTGATGCAGCGCACCGGGCGGCCGCTGTCGGAGCTGCGCAAGGTGGTGCACAAGTACCCCCAGGTCCTGGTCAACGTGCCGGTGGGAGGACAGGCGGCATCGGTGCTCGAGGCCCCGGTCGTGCAGGCCGCGGTGCAGCAGGTCTCCGCCGAGCTGGCCCGGGACGGCCGCGTGCTGCTGCGGCCCTCCGGGACGGAGCCCCTGGTCCGCGTGATGGTCGAGGGCAGCGACGCCGAGCGGATCGAGGCGGCGGCCCAGCGGATCGCGGACGCCATCCGCGAAGGCCTGGCGTCCGGTCCGGTTGATTTGCACCGGGCGCATCGGTAACATCGCGCGCCTTGTCGAGGACTTCCCTAGGTTGCTGAGATGCGCAAGGCCCTGGTCGCCGGAAACTGGAAGATGAACGGTTCGCTGACCGCGAACCGCGAGCTTCTCGCCGCACTGGACGATGCGGTGCAGGGCAGCGATGCAGTGGCGGTGGCGGTGTGCCCACCGGCGGTATACCTCCGGGACACCGTGGCACAGCTCCAGAACAGTCCGATCGCCGTCGGCGGCCAGGACTGCTCGGATGAAGAGGCGGGCGCCTTTACCGGCGAAATCGCCGCCGGGATGCTGAAGGAGGTGGGTTGCGAGTACGTGATCGTCGGGCACTCCGAGCGCCGCGCGCGTCAGCACGAGGACAGCGCCTGGGTCGCCCGCAAGTTCGCCGCCGCGCAGGCGGCCGGCCTGGTTCCGATCCTCTGCGTCGGCGAGCAGCTTGAGGACCGCGAGGCGGGGCGCACCGAGACGGTGGTGTCGGAACAGCTGAACGCGGTGCTGGACGCGGCCGGCGTCGCGGCCCTCGACCGGGCCGTTGTGGCCTATGAGCCGGTCTGGGCCATTGGCACCGGCCGGACCGCGACCCCCGACCAGGCGGCCGAGGTGCACGCCTTCATCCGCTCCCGGGTGGCCCGCCACGACCCGGCCGTTGCGGAGGGTCTGCGCATCCTCTACGGGGGCAGCATGAAGGCGGACAACGCGGCCGGGCTGCTCGCGCTTCCCGACATCGACGGCGGACTGATCGGCGGCGCCTCGCTGGATGCCGAGGCATTCACGGGGATCGTGAACGCAGCCGTCGCGGCCCGGGCGCGGGGCTAGCGATGCTATACGGCATTCTGTTGGTCATTCAGGTCGTGGTCGCGGTCTCGCTGATCGCACTGATCCTGATGCAGCATGGCAAGGGCGCCGATGCTGGCGCGGCCTTCGGCAGCGGGGCCTCATCGACCGTGTTCGGCGCACAGGGCTCCGCGAATTTCCTGAGCCGCGGCACGGCGATCCTTGCAGTGGTATTCTTCCTGAATAGCCTGTCGCTCGCCTACCTGGCCGCAACGGAACCCGAGGCGCGCAGTCTGATTGATCAGATGCAGGAGGAGGCGAGCCAGGAAGAGATCCGCGACGACGCCATCCCGATGGATCGGATTCCGACCGACGAACCGATGCCGGGCCGGCCGGGCGACGTGCCAGAGTAAGGGCGGGCAGCCGCCTTCCGGCGCGGGCCGGGCTTCGAAACCGGATCGCGCCGCAGACCATGTTCGCAGATGTGGTGGAATTGGTAGACACGCTATCTTGAGGGGGTAGTGGCGAAAGCCGTGTGGGTTCGAGTCCCACCATCTGCACCATACCGCAGACCCTGCGTATCCCCGCAGCACACCGGTATTGAAGAAAAAATTCCCACTATTTCAGTAATTTAGAATAATAAGAGAACTTGACACCGTTTTCAGGCTTCACCTAGACTGCCAGCCCGATGAGAGCGAGGGCGCCCCGGCCACCTGCCCGTTGCACCAGATCTCGCCCAGCACCCGGGATTCGCCTGCCGCGACGTCTGCGCGGTCGGCACCAGGAACCCGCCAAGCTCTGGCGGCGTTCGGGAGACGAACATGCTGGAAGGCTATCTGCCGATACTGATTTTCCTGATCGTCGGGGCCGTGGCGGGTCTCGTGCCGCTGGCCCTCGGCATGATCGTCGGTCCCA
>JAGTVE010000155.1 GCA_018224485.1 Thioalkalivibrio sp.
CGATTTCAATCTGCAGGTGACGGCCGACAGCGACGACGAGGTGATGCCCGTCAGTTTCCAGGAGGTCATCTACCGCTACTGAGCGCAGGCTGCGCTCCCACCACCGGTGCTGCCTGCCCCGGCGTCGGTCACGTCAGGATGCTGAAGATCCGCCACACCCCGTAGGCGATCAGCAATCCGCCCGCACCCTGGCGGATCAGGTCGTTGCGCACGAAGCGCGCCAGCCGTGCCGCGAACAGGCCCATCAGCATCAGGTTCGGCAGCGTCCCCAGTGCAAAGGCGGCCATCAGCAAGGCCCCGTCGGCCGCGCTCCCGGCTGCCAGGGTCCACACCAGCACGCTATAGACCAGCCCGCAGGGCAGCCATCCCCAGACGCCGCCGACCACGAAGGCCTGCCCGACATGCCGGACCGGGATGAAGTGTCTGCCAAGGGGCTCGATCCGGCGCCAGACCTGTCCCCCGAGGCGTTCCAGCCGCGCAAGCACCGGCCACCAGCCCCCGAGATACAGGCCCAGCAGGATCAGGAAGACCGCGGCCAGCAGTTCCAGAAGGCGCTGGCCCTCGGGCAGGACGCCGAGCAACGCGCCCCCGAGCAGCCCCGCCAGGGCGCCGGCGATCACGTAACTGCTCATCCGGCCGAGGTTGTACGCCAGCAGCCGAGGCCAGGTCGCGGACGCGGAGCCGGCGTGACTCACCGAGATCGCCCCCACGATACCGCCACACATGCCGAGGCAGTGCACACCACCGAGCACGCCGACCGCGAAGGCGGCCAGGAGGGTCCCGGTATCCATCAGGATGCGCCGCTACCGCCCCCGCAGAAACGGGCAAGGGGGTCAGTGCGGCAGCATGGGAGGAAGGGTCCGGACATGCCTCGATTGTGCATCATCGAACCGATGCACACACGGATGCCACATCCCCGGTGGGAGCGAGCCTGCTCGCGAACGCGCGGCAGGCGCGGCAAATACCGGGGCCCGACTCGACTCCCATTCGCGTGCGAGGCACGCTCCCACACGCCTGCCCCAGCCCCCGGGGGAGGCGAGCCCTCTCGGCGATCCGACGCTTGGGAGGGGCGCCCAGGGGGCTGGCCTCCTACATCTGCGGCATCACCGCTGTCTCAATTCAGGCGATACTGGGGCTCGTAGCGACCATCGTCGAAATTGCGGAAGAACTGCTCAAGGCCCGGATGTTCGACCGGCGTATCGTCGGCATCGGGCTGCACGCTCTCCTCCGCCACGTAGATGCGGTCCTCGGAACCATCCACCAGCACGTAGTACCAGGGCTGTTCCGGACTGGGCAGGGACGAACGGACACTGTCCGAGAGATCCGACGGCGCCTCGAAGTGCTCGTCGACGTCCACGACCACGCCACGCATGGCCACGTCGCGCACATGAATGATCTGTCCAATAGCAAATGCCGCGTTACGCATGAGTACCTCGTGCTTGTGTTCGACGCTCATATCATTTGGGCAATCCCCGTGACCTCCAGTTCAACCCCATGCTGGATGACGATTCGCGACCTGGCCGGGCGTGCGCCGACGTCTACCGGTCTCATCGATGCAAGAACCGGTCCGGCAGGAGCTCCGCAAGGCTCTCCAGCAGGTGGAATTCCACCGATTCCAGCGCCGGGCCACGCGTGTCAGGATAGCGCATGCCCCGAAGGTGCCGGACGCCTGCCTCGCGAGCCGTGCCGAGCGCGACGATGTTGTCGTCCACCAGCAGCGTGCGCCCAGTGCGATGCCGCTCGACGTCCTGCAGTCGTTCCCAGAAACAGGGCTCTTCCTTCGCACAGTCGAGCGTGTGGGCCGAAACCACCCGATCAAGGTGGTCGCCGATCCGAGTACGCGCGTGTTTGAACGCGAAGACCTCGGGATGCGCATTGGTCACCAGCACCAGGCGTTTGCCCTGCAGGCGCAGGGTGTCGAGCACGTGCGTGGCATACGGCTGGAACGCGATGTGACCGGCGAGCCGCTGCTTCAGCGCGAGCAGGTCGAGACCCGTGAAACGCACCCAGTGATCCAGGCAATACCACTGCAGGCGACCGCGAATCCGTTCCATCTCCGCGAACAGCCGCTGGCGTGCCACCTCGGGTTCGTGCGCGTGCAGCAGCGCGTACTCGTCCGGAATGAGCTCACGCCAGAAGCGGTTGTCGAAGTGGAGGTCGAGCAGGGTACCGTCCATGTCGAACAGCACCGTGTCGATCTCCGCCCAGGGAAGGGCAGCGGAAAAAGCGGGATCCACCGGATTTTTTGACGCGCTCGCAATGTCCATGCTTAATACTCGGAAAACAGTGAGGGTGTGATCATGGCCACGATACCGGCACGAGGCCTGCATCAGATAGCATTCGCTGCACTTGCGGCTCTTTCCCTGTCGCTGGCAACGGCTGCGGAGACCGACCCGCTCGATGACGACAGCCTCTGGGATCCACCCCGTCCCGAGGGCAATCAGGGCACCCTGAACTTCCTGACGGAACCGCCCGAGAACCGGGTGCACCACCACCACAACCAGATCACCCTGGCGGCCAGCAGCCTCGACGACGGCTGGGTGATGCTGCGCCAGTGCCACAGCGACATCGACAGCGTGCGGCGTGCCCAGATTCTCTACAATGGTGACACGATCCGGGATATCGAGATCGAATCGCAGAGCAATATCGAGGAAACCTGGGTTGAAGGGGCCAGCGTCCAGCTGCGTCAGGTCCAGCCCGACGCGGAACTCTGCGTGAACGCGCGCTCGAGGATGCTCCAAGTCCTCGACGACGGCGAGTACCTGCTGGAAAACGGCCCCTTCATGCGCCGCTTCCTGGACGGATATTTTCCGATGCGCGTGACCGTCGCGGTGAGCTGGGGGGACCTGGGTCTGGCGCTGGCGGCGAGCGAGCCGCGGGCGCAACCGGGGTTCGAAGTCACGGAATCCCCGCACGGCGTGATCCTGGAGACAACCTTCGAGGGCCGGCTGAAGACCGCGTTGCGGCTGGTGAACGGCGAAGGGTCCTGACGCCGGTGCGCCGGCCACCGCCCGAGGTACATGAACGCCGGACAGTCGCGCGCAGCCGGCTGTTCGAGGTCGAGGAGCTGCACCTCGAATTCAGCAACGGCGTCCACACGCGTTTCGAACGCCTGGTCGGAAGCAGCCACGGCGCGGTGGCCATCGCGGCGATGCCCGATCCCGACACGGTGCTGCTGATCCGCGAATACGCCGCGGGGACCGATCGCTACGAGCTCGGGCTGCCGAAGGGCCGGATCGAGCCAGGCGAGGACATCCTGGAGGCCGCGAACCGCGAAATCATGGAAGAAGTGGGCTACGCAGCGCGCCGGCTGACCCGTCTGGCCTCCTTCTCCCTCGCGCCCGCCTACATGTCCCACACCACCCATCTGGTGCTGGCCGAGGACCTCTACGAGGAACGCATGCCGGGCGACGAACCCGAGGAGATCGAGGTGGTGCCGTGGTCGATCCGCGACCTGACCCCTCTGCTCCTGCGGGAGGACTGCTCCGAGGCACGCTCCATCGCCGGTCTGTTCATCGTGCGCGAGCACCTGCTCGGCCGGGGTCGCTGACCGCGCCGACGCACCAGGCAGGTGCGATCAGCCCGCCGGGCGCACCACGAAAGGGCGGACGTCCAGCGCTACGGGCGTGTTCGTCGGTGGCGCCATCCCCGACTTGCGTCTCCACGCGCCGTGCCGCCACCGCGTGCGGTCCGGTTTCGGTCTTGGCTGGCACGCTTTCTGCTCGAATTCCCGTAGATCACAGCCTGCCACAGACCGACGGACCTCGTCCTCTCTTCCCGCAGCCGATCGTCAGCGCACCGGCAGGCGCCGTTCGCCCGCCGGACGCCG
>JAGTVE010000156.1 GCA_018224485.1 Thioalkalivibrio sp.
CGCGTATCGTCAGCATGTCATCCGCCACGGAGACATCGTTGAGCGGCCCGTGCGCCTGGCCGTTCTGGACACGGTGGTGCGGCTGGCCCTTCGCTGCGAGCCGATGGAATTGGGCCGGATTCTGCGCGATGTGGTCAAGCAGATGAGCCACGAGTTTGAGGAATGTCGCCAGCGCCTCCACCTGCACCTCCCCGGCGGAGAGCTCCCCGTGCACGGGGATGCGACCCGACTCCGACAGGTCTTCGCCAATCTGCTGAACAATGCATCCCGTTATGCGCCGCCGGAGAGCGAGATTACCCTTAAGGCCGAGCGCGAGGGCACGGGCGTCCTGGTACGCGTGCGGGATCAGGGTCGTGGAATGACCCGCGAGACCCTCGATCGGCTCTTCGAGCCCTTCTGGCAGGCGGCCGAGAGCGGTGGCCGCGGCGGACTCGGCATCGGGCTGAGTCTGGCGCATCGCCTGGTGGAGATGCACGAGGGCCATCTCGAGGCCCACAGCGAGGGTCCGGGTCTTCGTAGCGACCTGCGGGTGTTCCTGCCCCTGTCCGAGCCGTCACGAACCACGGCAGCGGCCAGCGAGGGATCGGCCGGGGTTCCCGGGCCAGCGGCATCGAAGGGTACCTGACCAGGCCGACGTCCGCGGAGATCCTCGCCGACACAGTGGCCCCGGGGGCACTGAGGTCATGGTCCGGCGCCAAACCCGGAGCGGGAACGGGTCTCGCTACGCAGCTCCGCGCGGTGGACCATGATGGAATGTGACTTGGCCCCGGCTTCCGTGCCGTGCACGTCACCGTGACAGAGAAGAGCCTGCACGGCAGGATGGGCACGAATCCCGGTCCGGAGGTCGCATGATCCGATTGCTGTCCGCGTTGCTCGTCCTTTCCGTGTTCTTTTCGACCCATGTGCAGGCGCAGGACTCGCACGATCAGGAGACCCTGCAGATTGGGGTGCGGGTGGCGCCACCCTTCGTGATTCCCGACGGCGCGGGGGGTTACGACGGTCTCGCGATCCGCCTCTGGGAGGCACTGGCCGCGGAGATGCAGGTCGACTACGTCTACCACGAACGCGGAATCCAGGCGATCCTCGAGGAGACCGCGGCCGGAGAACTGGACGTGGCGGTTGGCGCGCTCACCATCACCGCCGAACGCGAGAAGCGACTCGACTTCACCCATGCGTGGTTCCGCACCGGCCTCGGGGTGGCGACCAGCCTTCGCCACGACAGCGGTTGGTGGGCCGTGGTGCGCGTGTTCTTCTCGCGTGACTTCATGATGGTCCTGCTGGCCCTCGCGGCCTTGCTGACCTTCTGGGGTATGCTGCTGTGGCTGGCCGAGCGTCGGCGCAACCGGGAGCAGTTCAGCCAGCGGCCGCTTCGGGGTATTGGCTCCGGATTCTGGTGGGCGGCCGTGACCATGACCACTGTGGGTTACGGAGACAAGGCTCCGGTGACCTTCTTCGGGCGACTGATTGGTCTGATCTGGATGTTCGCGGCGCTGGTCACGGTGTCGACGTTCACCGCGCTGATCACCTCCTCGTTGACGGTGGGCCAGCTGGAGTCGCGCGTCAGTTCGCCCTCGGATCTTCGCCGCGCGCATGTGGCGGCCCTGCCGGGGACCACCGCGGCCGAATGGCTGAACGGCCGGCAGAAGGGCTTCACTGCCTACGAGGCGCTGACCGATGCGCTGCAGGCACTCGAGCGGGGTGATGTCGAGGCGGTTGTGTCCGACGAGGCGCTTCTGCGCTACCAGATCAGCGCCTGGGAGATGGGCAGTCTGCATGTGCTGCCCTTCATTCTCGACGAACAGGACTACGGCTTCGCGGTGATCGAGGCGGGGGAACTTCGCGAGCCCATCAACCGGGCCCTGCTTGTGGTTACCGCCAGCGAGGCATGGGAGGAATGGCAGCGCGAGTTTCTAGGAGAGTGAGCGCGCGCCGACTGCATATCGTGCCTGCGGCATGGGGGTTGTGGGCGCAGGTGGGTCTGGCTAGGCAGCACCTCACGGCTGCCGCCGTGGAATGCCAGACCCGGTCCCGGTGTCCCGGTGTCGCGGGGTATCGCTCATTTGCCGAACAGGCAAGTGGGGTAGCCGTAGCCCCAGCGCCAGGGCATCCCGCTGCAGGGTCCGCCGCCAAGCCGCACCGCATCGAACATGGCATCGGCGATGATGGCGTAGGCACCCGTGATCTGCCCTTCGGTCAGGCCGTAGGTCTCCGACAGGTATGGCGTTCGGCGCGCACCGGTGTCGAGCACGCACGCCCGCAGCGCCTCGTCGGCCAAGACCCGTGCCCGGTAGCTGTCTTCGGCCGTGCGTGCGCCGCCCGCGGCGTGATAGGCCCAGTCGTGAGTCACGCAGCAGGCCTCCCAGGGCGGACGCTCCTTGTGGGTGCGGGCAAAGACCGGCAGGAGATCCGCGATCAGGTCCCAGGCCATCGACAACCCGCCGCTGCAGCCGTCGGTGGTAAAGGGAGCGGTTACGTGTCCGGTCCTGTGCATGATCTCGACGAGACGGCGATGCGCCGCCATCTCGATGGAGAGGCGCAGCGCGAAGGGCTGCCCGGGTTCGGTCTGTGCGGTCGCATGTGTCGGGGCGAAGGCGGCGATGCATAGGCTCAGAAGCATGGCGACCATCGTGTTCCGAGGTTCAGGCATCGACTTCGTCGGCCACGAGATCGAAGCTCTTCAGGCGGAACCGGTCGCTTATCCAGAGGAGCAGGCGTTCAGGCGCAGACAGCCGGTTCCGGGCCTCGATCACCTGCCGGGCCAGCGCCGGCCTGTTGGTGATCAGACCGTCGACCCCCATCGAGATCAGGCGCACCATCGTCACCGGGTCGTCGACCGTCCAGACGTAAAGCTTGCGGCCCTGCGCGTGGGTCCGGCGGATCAGATCCAGAGAGACCTGCCCGGTATTGACGGCCAGGAAATCCGCATCAAGGGCCGAAAGATCACCAATCGCGGTGGCCGCCAGGATCCCGCGGGGCCATTCGGGCCGCAGCGCGTGCATCTTGCGCACGCCCGGGATCTTGAGCGACATCACGCCGACGTCCGCCGCCATGCCCGTTTCCGCAACGATCTCCGCGACACGGGATTCGAGCGCGACGTCATGGCCGTAATATTTCAGTTCGATCAGGACCTTGCCCCGACCCCTGGCGGCGAGCAGGACCTCGCGCAGGGTCGGCGTGCGTTCGCCGGCATAGGCCGGGTCGAACCAGCTGCCGATGTCGATCCGGGCCAGGTCAGCCATGGTGGCGTCCCACACCTTGAGATCAACGCCGCCCAGCTTCATGAAATCACTGTCGTGGGCGACCACCACCTCGCCATCGGCGGTCTCCTGCACGTCGATCTCGACCCAGTCGGAGCGTTCCACCAGGGCCTGCTCGACCGCGGCCATGGTGTTCTCGGGACGCGCCACGGACGCGCCCCGATGGGCGATGATCTCGACGTCCCGCTCGGCGCCCACACGTTCGGCCAGGGTGCCGCCAAGGTAGAGACTTCCGAACAGCGCGACGGCGGCGCCGCCAAGCAGAAGCGAGACCGGAAGTGCCCGGTCCACCGCGGGCCGAAGTTCGGCGGGCCGTGCGCTCTGCGTTGCATCCCCTGTCGTCTCCCGATAGAGCCGGTCGAGCAGTGACCCGAGCGCGCCGTTGGCAAGGGCCGAAACCATGGCGTTCGCAAGCCCCCACAAAAGCAGCAGAGCGACCGTGGCAAACGCCAGCAGCCGGAGGTTCGCGCCGAAAAGCCGCTGTATCCCGGCAACCAGAAATGCCGCGATTACGGCGACCAGCGCAACCAGCATAGTGCGCAGAAGGACCCAGACCACGATCCGCCAGACGACCTGCAGCCGCTGTCCGCGCAGACGTTGCGCGCTCTCGACGAAACTCTGTCGCGGCCGCACCTTTCCGAACAGGACCAGATGCAGGGCGATGCCCCAGCTCGACAATCGAGCCACCAGGATGACCGCGAGGACGGCCAGCAACGCGCCGCCGAGCCCCACGGCGGCAAGGAAGGCTGGCGGCCGGTAGGTCAGGTAGTAGTTGATGTCGTAGCGGCCGAGCGCCAGCCATGCGACCAATGCGCCGATCAGGAGAAACGGCGCCGCGATCAGCAGAACGCGCAGGACGAGTTGCACGCCGAAGGCGAACAGCCCGGCGAAACGCCCGAGAAAGAGCCCCAGCGCGGAGATCAACGCGCGGTGTGCCCGGTGCTCCTGCCGGCGCAGGGTGTCGGTCATCACGGCGACATCGAGGACACTGGCCACGATCGACAGGCTGATCAGCACCAGAGTCCCGGCGAACCCCGCCGGCGTCAGCAGGAACCACACGATCTCCTGATCGGTGACCACGTTCCGGCCGGAGGCCGCGAGGGCTGCGGCGAGCACTACACCCGAGACCGGCACGATGACCGCGGCCGCCAGCAGCCGGACCGACAGGTGGATCAGGGTGAACGCTCCCAGAAATTTCAGCGCGGCGCGATAGCTCGCGACGACATCCTTTAAGACGTTCACGGCACCCCCGGTTGCCCAGCGCGATGGGCCCCCAGGCCAGGCTTCGATGCTGGCTAGGCCAATCTCCTGGCACAAAGGCTACGCGCAGGCGGGTCGGGGCGGCAAGCTCAAGCCCCGGGCTCCGCCATGTTGTTCCCGAATCGTGCCTGGCGGCTTCTGACCCGCGTTCGCCTGGATGGAGCCCGAAATGCGGGGCTACACTCGTTGAACGGGCTTCGGGGACGGTTCCATGGCGCATGCATACATCGGGACGTCCGGCTGGAACTACCGGGCGTGGAAGGACGACTTCTATCGCGGGGTGCCGCAGCGCGAGTGGCTGGCCCACTGCGCGCGGCATTTCAGCGGGTTGGAGGTCAACGGAACCTTCTATCGTCTCCCGGTGGCGGACACCGTGCAGCGATGGGCCGAACAGACGCCAGAGGACTTCGGGTTTGCAATCAAGGGCAGCCGCTATGTCACACACGTCCGGCGGCTGAAGGATGCGGCGGATTCGGTGCGCTTGCTGCGGGGTCGCATGCAGCCGATGGGGAACCGGCTGCAGGCGGTGATATGGCAGCTTCCGGCGAACTTCAAGCTGGACCAGGAGCGCCTCGAGCCATTCACCGCCGCACTGGAGGCCTGGCCGGAGGTGAAGCACGCAATCGAGTTCCGTCATTCCAGCTGGTTCACCGATGCGGTGGCGGCGCATCTCGATTCAGCAGGGGTGGGGATCTGTCAGTCCGATGCCCCGGACTGGCCATGCTGGGAGACGGTGGCAGGGCCATTGGTCTACTGTCGCCTGCACGGTCACACCCGGCTCTACGCCTCGGCATACAGCGGGCGCTCGCTGGACCAGTGGGCCGAGCGCGTGCGGCAGTGGCTGGCCGAGGGGCAAGAGGTGCACGTCTACTTCGACAACGATTCGGAAGGCGCCGCGCCCCGGGATGCCCAACGCCTGATCGAGCGGCTTGGATAAGGCCCAGCACACGCCCTTCGGGCCCGCCTTCGCCTGTTCAATGCGCTTTGCGCATGGCCCGCTAAAGCCTGACGTCCGCTTCCAGGATCAGGAATACCAGCAGGGCGAGGGTGATGGCCCACAGGAAGAGGTAACCGGCCATACTGTGGGCGGCGGCCTCCTGCTGGACACGACCGCGCGGGCGCACGCCCTGGTAGAGGAAGACGAGCTTCGCCGCGAGGTTCACGCAGACCACGTTGACCGCAAGCAGCAGGGCAGCCATGTACGCGGCGGAGAACTCGCCGGAGCCGAGCATGATGCCGGCGGTCGCGGCAGGCGGCAGCAGGGCGACCGCCACCATTACACCCACCAGCACCGTGGGCAGGCCGGTGGTCAGCGACAGCACCGCGGCTGCCCCGGAGGCCAGGGCCAGCGCGACCGAGTCCAGCCCGACCTGGGTGCGGATCTGCAGCTCGCGGGCTTCGATATCCACGGACATGGCCATGGCGAGCACGGCACCGATCAGGATCGCGCCGCCGAGGCCGGCCGCATTGGTGCGCAGCGAACGGCCGATCAGTTGCGTGTCGGCCATGGAGGTGCCGAGCGCGAGTGCGAGGTTGGGCCCCAGCAGGGGCGCGATGACCATCGCGCCGATCACCACGGCCACGTTGTCCTCCAGCAGTCCGATGGCAGCGACGATCGTGGACAGCACGGTCAGCAGGACGAACTGTCCGGTCAGGTCGGCACCCCCCGCCACGTTGTTGTAGAGCTCCTCGCGGGACACGGCGCGGGCCTTCTTGCCGGTTTCCGGTTCCTTCGCTTTTTCTTCCTTCGTTTCCTGAAACGGGTCCGGCAGGACGGCCTCGACGGGCAGGATCAGGATGCGGGCGGTCTCGGAGGCGCCGAGTACGCGATAGAGATCGTCCATCAGCCGCTGACGGTATTCGGTGC
>JAGTVE010000157.1 GCA_018224485.1 Thioalkalivibrio sp.
GCGAAGACGAGGCCCGTCAGCCAGTGTCGAGGACTGGGGCCGGTCATCGGTCGGGAAGGGTCAGCAGTTCCAGTCTTGCTATTCCCGACGCGCGCAGCCGCTCCATCACCTCGACGACTCGGGTGGCCTCCGTCCGGCCATCGGCCTGCAGACGGACGCCCGGCCGGTCGCCAGACCCGGTTTGCCGGTTGCCCACCAGGGCCTCCAGCCCTGCCAGAGTCACGGGTTCTCCGTCCACCGCGAGACGCCCGTCAGCGCCCATGAACACCGTCAGGTCGTCGGTTTGCGGATCGCTGCCGCTCGCGGATTGCACCGGCTCGAGTTCGAACGGCGCCTGGATGCTCAGGTGTCCAGTGATCAGGAAGAAGATCAGCAGCAGGAACACGATGTTGATGAGCGGCAGCACGCGGGCATCCTCGTCCGGGACCCGTTGCTGGCGACGGAAGAAGCGCCCATCGCCGATCACGGCTGCGCGTCCCGGACCAGGGAAAGATTGACCGCACCGGTCTCCGCCAGTCGATCGAGCACGGTCACGGAGCTCTGGAGGGTTACACCGGGCGCTGGTTTCACCAGGACCACGGTGTCCGGGGCTGCGGCGAGCCTGGCGGCCACCCGTTCGGCGATGGTGGATAGCGGGAGCGCTTCCCCGGCGAAGCGCAGACCATCGGCACGCACCTCCACTAGCAGGGCGCCCTCGACCGAGCCACCCGTCCCAGAGGTCCCGGCAGACGGCGCCGCCAGCTCGATGGCACGCCAGTCCACGAAGCTGGAGGCGAGCATGAAGAAGACCAGCAGGATGAAGACGACGTCGATCAGTGGAGTCAACCCGATCGATGCGCGTCGGCGAGTCCTTCTGACGATCATGGCCATACGCGCCGCCCCAGAGGATGGAAACCGGTCACGCATTGGCGTGATCGTTTCCGTTCCCCGTTCCGCTCCCGCAGGCGGGCCCGAAGGGCGGAGGGCAGGACGCCCGGAGTAACGGTTGAGGCGGGGGAGCGGCTTCGGGCCAGGCCTTCACCCCCAGCCCTCACCCCCGGCCCCTCTCCCGCAAGCGGGAGAGGGGTGGAATGCGGGGCCTTCACGCTATGGACCAGCGTGGGCATCGGCGCGTGCCTTTTCCGCGGGCGGTGGCGCAGGCCGGGTGCGCACGGACCCGGGGGACAGGTCATCGGTGAACACCCGGGTTACCAGGTCATCCATGCGGTGGCCCAGACGCTCCACGCGTCCCTCCAGCCAGTTCAGCAATGCGACCACCGGGATCGCGACTGCAAGGCCCACCGCGGTGGTCAGCAGGGCCTCCCAGATACCCCCGGACAACACCGCGGCGTCCACCTGAGTGCCGGCCAACTCCAGGGCCTGAAAGGCCTTGATCATCCCCAGCACCGTACCGAACAGGCCAAGCAGGGGGGCCAGGGAACCGATGACCTCCAGCGGCCGGAACCCGCTGCGCAGGCCCTGCAGCGCAACGTTCCCGTACCGGACCATCTCATCGCGCACCTTGTGTTCGGGCAGGCCCAGCTGAACGCCGCGCAGGCCCCTGGCCAGAAGCTGTGAGGCGGGATCGGGGGAGCGTTCGGCGCGTGTGATCGCGTCGCGCAGTTTGCCGTCGCGGTACAGGGCCAGGGCCTCCTCCGCCGTGCGGCGGTGGCCGACCCGCACGCTGGAGAAATGCGCCACCTTCGTCAGGATGATGGTGAGTGCCGCCACCGACATCGCCAGCAGGATGGCCACCACGGGACCGCCCAGCTCCAGGAAGGTGAGAAACCGCTCCTGGTCCCAGCCCAGTACGGTGAACTGATCGAACATCACAAACCTCGCTCTTCAGCGTGAACACCGCGCGCGGTGCTGACAAACAATCCGTTTTCCCGCTCGCGCAAGAAGGGCCGGGGATGAGGGCCAGCCTCTGCGCCGCGAGGATGAAGTGCAAGAGAGTTTATGGGTAACGGGCGGGGCCAACAAATGAGCCTGCCGGCGCGTACAGGCAGGTGCGGCATCCGTGCTGGCGGGTTGCGTTGGGCGCAACGCGAGGGAGGGGGTCCTCGAACGTCAGACGCCCGATGGACTATGCTCATACGGGGCCGAGGGGGGCGCGCGGTGCCGGGTGGCACGGCACGGGCGCCTGCCTTGGCCGGTGCTTCGGAGCGGGAGTGAGGATGGCATCCACGGACAGGTCAGGGGGCGGGTTGGCCCGGACGGTACGGGTGGTCGGCATCGGCGTGGTGCTGGCCGGTGCAGCGCTTGCCTTTGCGGGAATGGGGCTGTTCATGTACCAGATGGGCCGTGACATGAGCGCCATGACGGAGGCCGTCAGCCAGATGGGTCTGGACGTGTCATCCATGACCGGCGACATGGAGCACATGGTCGACGACATGGACCTGATGGCGGACAGCATGGTGGAGGGCCAGGCCAGCATTCTCGGCGACCTGGGCCAGGTGCGCCTGCGCACCGAACTCCTTGCGATGGACATGCACGAGATTCAGATGGACATGCACGATATGACCATCAGCATTCGGGGCATGGCGATCGACCTCCGGGATATGGATGATTCGACGGGCCGCATGACCCGGGCGTCCGGCGCGATGTCGGACTCCATGAGCCGAATCTCGGTGGACATGGACCGGATGACCCGGCCGGAGGGCCTGGCGCCGATGTCGCCATTCCGGTGAAGGCCTCCAGCAGACCCGCAAGCGGGGGAGGGAGATTTTTATCGTGAGGGGTGGCCACGCGCCGTGGCAGTTAGCCCCCACGGCTCTTGTCGTCAGGATCGCGGGCTGACGCTTCTGGCGGTGTGCGTGTTCAATGACCGCTGCCGTTGCCTGTGGCGGCCGTGGGCAGTGGGGTAAAGTTCAGCACTGCGGCGAACTCCTCAGGCGTAAACAGGGAGGCCACCAGGGGCAGGAATTCCTCGTTCTCGAGTCGCGTGTGGTCCCGCAGGATCCGTGCGAAGGTGTCCAGATCGTCCGCAGGGGTGTCCGCGTGAATGCCGGTGGCGAGGGCCCGGAGCGCTCCGTGATCCTTTCCGAGCCGCATGCACAGGGCGAAATGGGCCTTGTCGTGCTTCAGCAGGGGAGCGAACATCGTCTGCTCTTCATGCTGAAGATGCGCCTCCAGCTCCTGCGCGTAATAGTCCCTAACCAGCCGGACGCCTTCGGCGCGGCTGGCATCGCTTCCCTCGGCCGCCAGGGCCCCGAGGCGCTCGGACAGGGCCAGTGCCCGCTCGTGTTCCCGGTGTAGCATCTCGAGTTCTGGGCGATCGTCGGGCATGGGTTTCCTCCGTCAAAACTGCGATGATAGCAATCTGACGTGCCGCGACGACCGCGGTCTCCGGATTTTTCCGTGCATGTCTGGCTTTTTTCGTGCACGTCTGGCACGAGGTGCTTTGCCAGACTCCCGACCAGCCTTCGGGCTCTGATCGGACTCCCCGTGCCCGGCGAGACGATCTGAAACCGAACTTCCCGCCTGCCGCACGAGTTACCGGATTTGCCGCATGGTCGGATAGCGCTCCGGGTCGGCGGGATCTGTGACCCACATCAAGAAGCGGTGACGTCACGGGGCAAAGAATGAACCCACACTCCATGAAGGTTTAAAGACATGCTGGATGTCAGCGACATCATGACACCAAGACAGAACCTGGTGGTCATGCACCCCGAGTCGACCGTCGAGGAGGTCAGACGCGCAATGGCCGCCCACGCGATCCGTCACCTGCCGGTGCTGGACGGGGCTGGCGCCCTCGTCGGTCTTGTCTCCCAGACCGACGTGCTGGTGGCCGGCAATGGTGAAGCGCGCGTGGTGCGGGAGATCATGATTCGGGATCCCGAAACCGTCGATGAACGCGAAAACGTACGCCATGCCGCGCTGCTGATGGTCCGCCGCAAGCGCAGCTGCCTGCCGGTCACGCGCGGGGGAGAGCTGCGCGGGATCGTGACCGACTCCGATTTCCTGGGCGTCGCGATCACTTTGATGGAACAGTCGGAGGCAGTGGAACCCGACGCCGACGACTTCGGGAGCCCGGAAGAACTGTAGGCCCGCAGCCGCCGGCACGAGCCGGCATTCCCGGGGGCTTCCCGCGGGGGCCATCGGGATCGCCGGCGCGCGAAGACGCCAGCCCGCTGGACGGCCCGCGGGATGCTCGCAGCACATGTGTTAGGGTAAGGACACGCCGGTCCCGGATTCCGAATTAACGGCGTGTACGTGTTTGGCAACAGAGGACGCCTCCAGCGTGATTCGTGCAGAGAACGTGACCAAGATCTTCGGGTCCGATCCCGAATCCGCAATCCCGCTCCTCGAAGAAAACAAGACCAAGGACGAGATCCGCGAACTGACTGGTCAGACAGTCGGTGTGAACAAGGCCAGCTTCGATATCCAGCAAGGCGAAGTCTTCGCGATCATGGGTCTGTCCGGATGCGGAAAGTCGACGCTCATCCGGTGCATCAACCGCATCATCGATCCCACCGCAGGTCATATCTTCTTCAAGCACCCGGAGCGCGGGGAGCTGGACATCACCCAACTCGACGAGGAAGGGCTTCGGACGCTGCGAAAGGAAAACATGAGCATGGTGTTCCAGCACTTTGCCCTGCTTCCTCACCGCACCGTGCTCTCCAACGTCGGGTACGGTCTGGAGATCCAGGGGCGCCGTCGGCAGCAGCGGCAGGAGGCGGCGCAGCGCGTGCTCGACATGGTGGGGCTCGGTCCTTGGGGCCGGAGCTATCCCTCCGAGCTCTCCGGTGGCATGCAGCAGCGTGTCGGGCTGGCCCGGGGGCTGGCGACCGATGCCGAGGTGTTGCTGATGGACGAGCCCTTCTCTGCGCTGGACCCGCTGATCAAGGTCGACATGCAGCAGGAGCTGAAACGAATCCAGCGGGAACTGCACCGCACCATCCTGTTCATCACCCACGATCTCGACGAGGCCATGCGCATCGGTGACCACATCGCGATCATGGAGGACGGGCAGATCGTGCAGATCGGTAGCCCGGAGCAGATCCTGGTCAACCCGCGCACCGAGTATGTGGCCAAGTTCGTCGAGCACGCCGATCCCACGAGCGTGATCACGGCCTCCACCATCGCCCTGCCGCTGAACAGCGACCAGTTCGTGTCGACGGGCGAGCGCGACGGAATATCGTATCTTCACCGCAAGGATCTCCCGCACGTACGCTTCGGAATGGACCGGGAGGGGCGCCTGCACGATGTGCAGGTGGACGAACAGGATGTGCCCGTGCGGCGTCTCGAGGAGGTCCTCGAGGATGACGATGCGCGCCCGGCATCGTCGGAGCGGACCGGTGTGGCCCTGACCTGCGGCGAAGACGCGGTTCTGCGTCAGATCCTACGCAGCCGTCTCGTTTCAACCCTGCCCGTAGTGGTGACCAACGGGGACGGGCGCGTCCGCGGCCTGATCGACGACCCCGAACTGATCAACGGCATCCTTGAAAAGCGTGGTGAGATTCCCTGAGAACTGCGCTCGGGGGCGGCCTAAGCGTTGCCGCCATCCGGACGCCGCCGTCGGTATCCGACGCCGATCATTCAACAGACCATAGGCAGCAATCGCATGGGTGAACTGTTTGAATTCCTGCACGCGTTGATGAACGACCCGTTCGGGTTTGTGGACCTGCCAATACGCCAGGCGATCACGGACATCGTGAACTGGATCGTCGCCACGTTCCGGGACTTCTCCCGCACCTACATCAGTCCACCCGTGCGTGGCGTGATGAGTGGCGTGCAGGGGGCCCTGAATTCGGTGCCGCCGGGGATCTTCCTACTGGTGACCTTCATCCTCGGCTGGTGGGCCGCCTCCTGGCGGGTGGGCGTCTTCGGCGTGATCGCCTTCGCGCTGATCGGTTTCATGGGCGTATGGGACCAGATGATCATCACCCTCTCACTGGTCGTGACCGCGGTATTCTTCTGCGTACTGCTCGGTCTGCCACTAGGGATCCTGAGCTCGCGCAGCGACCGGTTTTACGCCTTCATGCGCCCGGTGCTCGACATCATGCAGACCACGCCGCCGTTCGTGTACCTGGTGCCGGCGGTGATGTTGTTCAGCATCGGCAACGTCCCCGGGCTGATCGCGACCATCGTGTTCGCGATGCCGCCCGTGATCCGCCTGACCAATCTCGGCATCCGCCACGTGAACGCGGAGTTCATCGAGGCGGCACTAGCCTTCGGTTCCACGAAACGCCAGATCCTGTGGAAGGTGCAGTTCCCGCTGGCGATGCCGACGATCATGGCCGGATTGAACCAGACCATCATGCTGGCGCTGTCGATGGTGGTCATCGCGGCGATCATCGGTGCCGGCGGGCTCGGGCTGGAGGTCTACGCAGGCCTCGAACGGCTGAACATCGGCCAGGCCTTTGTCGGCGGTATCGGCATCGTGCTTCTGGCGATGGTGCTGGACCGCATCACCCAGGGGCTCGGCGAGAAGGCGCCGGGCGTCCGCGACCGAGGCGAATGAAGGCCGGACCCAGATCCCTTAATTCATCGACCAACGACTGCAAGGAGGTGATCGTCACCGCTGAGTACATCCGGAGAGCGCGCCGGTGCATGCCCGCGCGTCTTGCCTCCCCACGAGGTACAGCGGAAACCGTCAGATTCGAACAATAATGGAGAACCCGATGATGCAACCAGAACAACGCAAAGCCCGCCCTCTTGGCGCAGTCGCGGCGGCCGTCGCCCTGACGTTCGGTACCGCCATGTCCATCAGCGCAGCAGCCGCGGACGAGCATCCCGGCGCAGGCGTCACCGTTCAGCCGGCGGTCGCGACGTGGACCTCGGCCGTCCCGGTCAGCTGGGTGTTCGTCGAACTGCTCGAGGAGCTGGGCTACAGCGTGCAGAACCCCATCTCACTGTCGAACCCTGTGGCCTACCTGGCCATCTCCGAAGGGGACGCCCAGTACTGGGCGAACGCCTGGTTACCCCTGCACGAGCCGCAACTGCCCGACAACTTCGGGGACTTGGCGACCCTGTTCGACCCTCACTGCCCGGCCTGCGGCATCCAGGGGTATCTGGTCGACAAGCCCTCCATCGACGAATTCGGCATCACCGGCATCGAGGACTTCAAGCGCGACGAAGTGCGTGCCGCCTTCGATGCGACCGGAGATGGCAAGGCCGATCTCTTCGGGTGCCCGCCCGGCTGGGGTTGCCACGAGGGGATCAACGCCATGCTCGACAAGTTCGAGCTGCACGACTATTTGAACCACGTGGACGCCGGTTACGCGGCGAACTTTGCAGAGGCCCTGTCGCGCATCGAGGCGGGAGACCCGGCGCTGTACTACACCTGGGGTCCGAGTGCCTGGTTGCTGTCGCTGGTGCCCGGTGAGGATGTGATGTGGATTAACGCCCCCGGTATCGTCGAGGACGAGGCGGAGCTTGCCGAGGACGTCGACGGCGCGGTTTCCGATCCGATCTACATGGGATACGTGGCGGCCGATATCCAGGTCGCGGCGAACAACGACTTCCTCGAAGCAAATCCGGCGGCCGCGGAACTGTTCCGCCAGGTCTCGCTCCCGCTGGTGTGGGTCAGTGAGGTGGACGAGCGGATGGGTACGGAGGACCTCTCCGATCCGATGGTCCGGCCCCTGGTTCAGGAATGGATCGAGGCGAATCGTGAAACCGTGGATGGCTGGCTCGAGGCCGCTCGCGCAGCTGCGAACTGAGAAAGCCCGAGTCCTGCAGAAGAGCCCCGGGCAGGATCGCCCGGGGCTCTTCTTTTTGGCCCCGACAGAGGCCCTCGCGTCTTGCGGCCGAACCCGCCATGCGGCCACTGCGAGGCTCTTCCGCGCGGCCGGCTCCGGGTTTCTCAGGTCCGGGGTTCTCAACCACCCTCGGCGCCGCGCGAGGGCCGCCATTGCTGGACGATGTTCCCGGCAATGATGAACACCAGACCGAGCAGCGTAGCCGGAAGGACGGTTTCGCCGACCAGGAAATGGATGAACACTAGCGACAGGAATGGCGCAAGGAAGATCAGGTTGCCGACCCGGGCGGTGGTTGCGGACAACCGCAGGGCGTGGAGCCAGAAGACGAAGGCCAGCCCCATCTCGAAGGTACCCACCCAGATCACCCCCAGCCAGCCCTGCCAGCTCGGCCAGGTCAGTTCCGAGAACAGGAATGTGGCGATCAGCACCAGCGGCAGGCTGAACGCGAAGCCGATCAGCAGCGCGGCCACCGGGTCGCCGCCGTCACGCGTGTTGTAGATCCAATACAGCGCCCAGATGATGGTGCTGCCCAGCGCCAGGAGGACGCCCGTAAGGCTGGTGAACGCCATGTCCAGGGGGCGGCCCTCTGTGGCGATCACCAAAACGCCCACATAACTGATCAGCAGTGCGACAAACCCTCGCGTGCCGATTCGCTGCCCCAGCAGCGGGATGGACAGGATCGCCAGGGTGATGGCCCAGGTGTAGTTGAGGGCCTGCGCCTGCTGTGCCGGCAACAGGTCGTAGGCCTGGAACAGGACGATGTAATAGAGGAAGGGGTTGAGCACCCCCAGGCCCGCGAGACGCCACCACGCAATGGCGTTTGGCTGGCGCAGGCGGTCCAGGCGGCCCTGAACAGCGAGAACCGTGAACAGGACCACCACGGAGATGGCATTCGAGAAAAGTAGGAGCTGGAGCGGATCCAGGTACTGGAGCGACAGCTTGAAGGCCGACGCGACCGTCGACCAGAGCAGCACCGCGGCGCCGGCATAGGCATACGCAAGTCCCTGCCGGGTCACCGCGCTTGCCGCCGCCTGCAGGCCGGCAGGGTCCCCCGGTGCGCTATTATTCCGCGGTCGAGCGGCGGGACTGCGCGAATTGCTCTGCAACCTCGACGGAAGGCCGATCCGTCAGCTGGCTGACAATGACGATCGCCACCGTTGCGAAGATGAAACCCGGAAGCAGTTCGTAGACATCGAAGACACCGCCGGAGAGCTCCTTCCAGACGATGACTGTCAGCGCACCCACCACCATGCCGGCCAGGGCACCGTTGCGGTTCATGCGCGACCAGTAGAGGGACAGGATGATCACCGGACCGAAGGCCGCGCCAAAGCCACCCCAAGCGTAGGACACAAGGTCCAGCACCCCGGCCTCCGGGTCCATCGCCAGATACAGGGCAATGACCGAGACCCCGATGACGGCGGCACGGCTGATCCAGACCAGTTCCGTCGCGCTGGCGCCGCTGCGCACCATGCCGCGATAGAAGTCATTGGTGATGGCGCTGGCGGAGACGATCAGCTGCGAGTCGATGGTGCTCATGATGGCGGCGAGGATGGCCGCCATCAGAATGCCGGCCACCCAGGGATTGAACAGCGCCCGGATCAGTTCGATCAGTACGGTCTCGCCATCGGCGATCGGCGCATCCCCAAAGTAGGCGATCCCCAGATAACCGGTGGCGACGGCGCCGGCCAGCGCCAGCACCATCCAGCTCATGCCGATCAGGGTGGCGCGCGGGACGTCCCGTTCGGAACGCAGGGCCATGAAGCGCGCCAGGATGTGGGGCTGGCCGAAATAGCCGAGGCCCCAGGCCAGCAGGGAGATCAAGCCCATGAAGGTCATGCCCTTGAGGATCGCCGTGTGGCTCGGATCGACGCTGACCACTTCGGTCTGGACGCTGCCCCAGCCGCCGACCAGCACGACCACGAACATGGGCACGACCAGCAGCGTCAGGAACATCAGGATGCCCTGCGCGAAATCGGTCCAGCTGACCGCGAGAAAGCCGCCGAGGAAGGTGTAGCTGATGATCACGATGGCACCGACCCACACAGCGGTCTGGTATTCCATCCCGAAGGAGCTCTGGAACAACAGCCCGCCGCCGACCAGGCCCGCCGAGATGTACAGGGTGAAGAACACCAGGATCACCACAGCGGAGATGATGCGCAGCATTCGGGAGCGGTCGCCGAAGCGGTGTTCGAGGAAATCCGGGATGGTGAGGGAGTCATGCGCCAGGGCGGTGAAGCGCCGCAGCCGGCCGGCCACGAATACCCAGTTGAGGAAGGCGCCCACGACCAGACCCACCCCGATCCAGAGTTCGCTCAGCCCGGAAACGTAGACCGCACCGGGCAATCCCAGCAACAGCCAGCCGCTCATGTCCGATGCCCCGGCACTCAGGGCCGCAACCCCAGGTCCCAGGCTGCGCCCGCCGAGCACGTAATCCGAGAGGTTGTTCGTGCTGCGGTAGGCAATGATCCCGAGGGCCAGCATTGCCGCCAGATAGGCGGCAAAGGTGGCGAGCGTCGGCAAGGGCATGTTCATGACAGGTTTCCTTGAGAGGCGCCTGCGGCACGTGTGCGGTTGACTTTCGGCGTGATGCAGCGGGCACCCTTCACCTAGCGCGACACCCTACTTCGCATCGATTGCCGCCGGCAAGTCACCGCGCCCGGTCTGCCGCCGCCACCGTGCCGTCCAGCCGGTCGCTTCCTGCAAAACCATCACGGGGATCTCCGGGTGCTGCGGTGCCTCCGTTGGCGCAGGTTTTTTCACGTTCCGGTCTGTGGCGGAGGGTGTGAGACAGGGATTTCAGCGTGATTTCAGCAAAAACCGCTATCTTTTATGGCACCGAACCGGGAACGGGCTCGGGTTCACTGTAAATCAATCGAGGAGGCATGCCGTGAAAATACGCAGGTGGAACCGGAAGATGGTGGTATGGACATTGGTCGGCGGGACCCTCGCGCTTGGTGCCGTCAATCTGGCGGTTGCGGATGAGACCGTTCGCCCCGGCTGGAGCCTGATGGGCCCGGAGGAGCGCGCGCAGCATCAGGAGGTCATGCGAACACTGGAAGGGGACGCGCTTCAGCAGTATCGCGAGGCCCATCGAGAGTCCATGCGTACGCGGGCCGCCGAGGAGGGTATTGAATTGCCCGAGGGGCGCGGTCCTGGCAGCCGGGGAATGGGTCCGCAGGGCGGGCCGGGCATGGGCAGGGGAATGGGTCCGCAGGGCGGGCCGGGCATGGGCAGGGGAATGGGTCCGCAGGGCGGGCCGGGCATGGGCAGGGGAATGGGTCCGC
>JAGTVE010000158.1 GCA_018224485.1 Thioalkalivibrio sp.
CTACCGGGAAGTGGCCGACATTCTGGAGATTCCGATAGGCACCGTGATGAGTCGTCTCAACCGTGCCCGCGGTTTCCTTCAGTCGGTGCTGCGCGCGCTTCACGAAGAGGGCGCTCGACATGGCATGGCGCTCAGGCGGGTAAAATGACGGGTTATCAGCGTTTTTCGGACAGCCTGCTGCATGCCTTCGTGGACGGGCAGCTGGACGGTCCGGACCGCGAACGGGTGCTTGAGATGATGGAGCTGGACCCGGAACTCCGCGACCGCGTCTGCGAGTTGCGCCGCTCCAAGGAGTGGGTCCGGCTGGCCTTCGAGGATGTCCGTGCACCGGTCCGGGAGACGCGTGAAGGCGCAGCGATCAGGCGCCGCTCGATCTGGCCCTCCTACGGCTTGGCGGCCTCGCTGCTGTTCGGCATCGGCGGCTTTCTGCTGGGATGGTTCGTGCAGCCTGCACAGCCGCCGTCGCAACCAGCGCCCGGCGCCGTGCTCCTCGCACAACAGGAGGCTGGAAGCCTTCGTGTCCTTTTGCACATCGACCATTCGGATGCCGAGGGGTTTGTTTCGATCCTCGACGATGCGGAAGGTCTGCTCGCCTCGGGCCTTGGCTCGGCAGTGGCCGTTGATGTACTTGCCAATGCCGGTGGGCTGGACTTGTTCCGAGCGGATGTCTCACCCCACGTTGAGCGGATCGCCGATATGAGCCGCAGATACGACAACCTCCGTTTCATCGCCTGCGCGAACAGCCTCGAGCGGCTGCGCGAGCAGGGGATCGAGCCGGTCCTCGTGGACGAGGCCGATACCTCGACCACCGCCGTTGATCACATCGTCGATCGGCTCCATCGCGGCTGGGCGTACATCGGGGCCTGAGCGTCTCGGCCGGAAATCGGCAACCGATGTCGGTCAGGTCCCGCGTTTCACCCGACGCCGTCCGCTCGACGGAGGCAGAAGCCAAGATCCGAACCCGGGGTTCTTGGTCCGTGCGGGCTACCCCAGCGGCGATGCCGCGAAGTGTTCAAGCAGGTCTGCGGGGTCGTTGTAGATGGCTGCAGCACCGTGCAGTTGCGGGTCCGTCCATCCGCCGGTGCGCAACGCGACGATTTGGATTCCGGCCCGGGTCGCGGCCTCGACGTCATAGGGGGTGTCGCCCAGCATCACCACCTGCGAGGCGGGCACGCCCGCCTTGTCCAGCGCGGCCTCGACGATCTCCGGATCCGGTTTCGAGGCCCGCACCTCACTCGAGGTACTGGTTTCCTCGATCAGGTCCTCGATGCCTGCCTGAGCCAGCAGGCGGCGCACGGAGGCCGCACCCGAGGATGTGGCCACCACACGCCGGATGCCCTCGTCTCTCAGACGCAGCAAAAACCGGCGGGCCCCGCGAGTGGGTTCGAGCTGGATCAGGAAATGGTCCATGAATAGTTCGGTTTTTCTGGCGCTGAGCTTCTGCCCGAGGTCACTGTCGCTGGAAAAGCCGAAGGCCTTTGGAATCAGCTTGTCGCCGCCCATGCCGATCAGTCGCCGGATGCGGTCGAATTCCACATTCAGGCCGAACTCCCGGCCGGCGATCACGAAGGCCTGAGCATGGGCATCGTTGCTGTCGAGCAAGGTGCCGTCGAGATCGAGGATCACTGCCCGGATGCCGGTCAAGAGGCGTCCTTCGGCCACTGATGTTCATTCATCTGCGCTAGTTCCCCCCTCGTCGGGGTGCAGGCGTCGCCTGTGCGACGTATGGTCGGCAGGCGGAAGGCGAGACGGGCCCCATGGCTCGCCATGAGGACGGTATCCGGAGTATCGCAACTCCGTCGTCACCCCTCAATGCTGGCGAACAGATGAGGGTCCGCAAAGGCCCCGATCATGGATACCGGGGAGCAGCCGGCACGAGTCTACCCGTGGGCGAGCTTTCGGCTGGCGTCCTGGACCTCGAGCATGGATTCGAAGGCGATGGTCGGGATGGGGGGAGAGAACAGGTAGCCCTGACCGTAGTCGCAACCCATCTCGGTCAGGATGCGTTGCTGACCCTCGGTCTCCACCCCTTCGGCGATGACCTTGAATCCGAGCTTGTGAGCCATCACCACGATGGCCTCCGACACGGCACGGTCGCTGCTGTCGGTTTCGAGGCTGCTGACGAAGGTCCGGTCGATCTTCAGATAGTCGATGTCGAAGCGCTTGAGGTAGGCCAGCGAGGAATACCCGGTGCCGAAATCGTCGATCGCCACCTGGATGCCCGCATCACGCAGGCGTAGCAGCTTTTCGTTGATGTTCACCGCGGCCCGGAGCAGGACCCCCTCCGTGATCTCGACCACGACCGCCTCGCCGGGCATCTGGATCGACTGCAGGTGCTCCAGCCAGTCGTCCTCGGTCGGGCCGTCGGCGAAGAACTGCACCGGCGAGCGGTTCACGCTGATCTGGAACCCGGGGTGATACCGCTTGCGCCATTCCCGCGCCCTGAGGGTCGCCTCCTTGAAGATGTAGTTGCCGATCTGGTGGATCGCACCGGTCTCCTCCGCAACCGGGATGAAATCCGCCGGGCTGATGAAGCCGCGCTCCGGGTGCTCCCAGCGCAGCAGCGCCTCCGCCTTGTCGATCCGCCCCGTGGCGAGGTCGACCACCGGCTGGTAATAGACCTGGAACTGGTTACGGGCGATCGCGCGATGCAGGTCCCGAACCAGGCGCATGCGGCGATTGGCGGCCTCCTGCATCGCGCCGGTGAAGTGGTTGAACCGATTGCGGCCGTCCTGCTTGGCCGCAAACATTGCCTGGTCCGCGTTCTTCAGCAGCACGTCGGCCCTCGTGCCGTCGTCCGGAAAGACCGTGATCCCGATGCTGGCCGAAAGATACGCCTGTTCCTCCCGAAGCTGGTAGGGATCGCTGAGCACCTCCAGCAGCTTCTTGGCGATGCGGCAGAGCGAGTCGACATCCTTCAGTTCGTTCAGGATGACCGTGAATTCGTCCCCGCCGATGCGCGCCACGGTATCGGAGTCGCGCACGCATACACCGAGCCGTTTTGAGGCCTCCACGAGCAGTTCGTCTCCCAGGGTGTGACCGAGCGTGTCGTTCACCTCCTTGAAGCGGTCGAGGTCGATGTACAGCAGTGCGATGCGCTCGCGATCACGGGCTGCCCGCCGGATGCTTTGTTCCAGGCGGTCGACGAACAGGCGGCGGTTGGGCAGGTGGGTCAGCGCGTCGTAGTTCGCCTGGGTCCAGATGAGTTCGTCGGCCTTCTTCTTCTCGGTGATGTCGGAGAACAGGGCCACGCGCCGGTGCACCTGTCCCTGGGGATCATGAATGGTGTTGATCGTGAGCCACTCCGGGAAGACCTCGCCGTTCTTGCGCCGGTTCCAGATCTCGCCCTGCCAGCGCCCGTTGGTGTGCAGTTCCTCCCACATGGACTCGAAGAAATGCCGGTCGTGACGACCGGATTGCAGGAGGCTGGGATGCTGGCCGACGACCTCCTCCTGGGTGTACCCGGTGGTCTCGATGAAGGCCGGGTTGATCGCCACAATCCGGTTCTTCTCGTCGGTGATCATCATGGCCTCGCTGGACTTCTCGTAGACCAGGGCGGCGAGCCGAAGGGCCTCCTCGGTCTTGCTGCGCTCGATCGCGATGCTGGCCAGATTCGCCGCCTGGGAGAG
>JAGTVE010000159.1 GCA_018224485.1 Thioalkalivibrio sp.
CTCGCCGGCCGCAGCCGGGCGACCGGCGGCGGCTGCCTGCACGGCCGCCGCCAGCAGCTCCAGGGGATGGGCGCCCTCGGCACCCTCGGCCGAATCCGGCTGCAACAGGTCGGGCTCCAGCCCGAAGCCCGCCGGAAGCGGCAACGCGCTGCCATCTTCCGGCAAGCCTTCACCGCCGAGTTCCGCCGCCAGCAGGGGCGTCAGATCCTCGATCGAGACGTCCTCCGGCAGGGCCGCGGCCACCGCCTCCAGCTGCTCCAGCTGCGCCGCCAGCCGCGTCCAGAAATCGCCGCCGGCCGCGCCGTCCTGCCCCTGCGGCGCGGCGCCGAGGTCGTCCAGGGCCTGTCGGAGCTGGGAAGGCAGGTTGGTTGGGAGTGCTGATGTCTGCATCGGGTTGTTCCAGGACAGGGACCGTGTCACGCCGGTCGTGCGCCGGGCTTCACCGGCAGGGCCGCCGGGTCTTCCACCGGCAGCATCCAAGTTTCATGCCACACGCGGCCGCCCTCAGCGCCGCCGGGACCCGCTGCGCTGCCCGAACTCGTCGCTCTCGGCCTGGTCGCGCCGCCTTTCCTCCAGCTGTTCCTCCTCCTGGAAGCGCTCCATCGCCTTTCCCACCGCGTCCTGATGCACCCGGCACTCGGTCCAGTGTCCGCGGCTCTGCTCGAGTTCGGCACGCGCCCGCTCCACCCGCGCCGCCTGCTCCTCGATGGCCTCGTTCAGCCGCGACAGGAACAGGCGATAGTCGCGAACGTTCAGGCCGATCCACTCCGCGCCATCCTCGAAGCGGCTGGCATAGTCGCCGCGGTACTCGGTCAGCTGCTCCAGCCGGCGCAGCTGCTCCTCCAGCGCCCGCTGACGCTCGCCGAGGATCCGTGCGGCGTCCTGCTGGCGGCTCTCGGCCACCCGGGCGACGGGCTGCATGCGTTTCGAGCGTGTCATCGTCTTCTGAAGGCTCCCTGGTCAAGGCTCGTGGATTACGGGTTGGCCGGCGCTGCCCGGCCTTCGTCGGTCGCGGATGCGGGTTCCTCGCCGCCGGTCAGGGCGTCGAGCTGCCGGACACTCTCCCGGAAGGCGACCGGCTCGCGCATGTCCTGCTGCAGATAGGCCTCCAGGCGCGGAAAGTACTCGATGGCGGCGTCGACGCGGGGATCGGAACCCCGCTGGTACGCCCCGACGCTGATCAGGTCCCGGTTGTGCTGGTAGGTGGCGTAGACCTGCTTGAACAGGCGCGCCGCCTGGATCTGGCCCGGATCGGCGATCTCGTTCATCAGGCGGCTGATGGAGGCCTCGATGTCCACCGCGGGATAGCGGCCGGACTCGGCGATGCGGCGCGACAGGACTACGTGGCCATCCAGGATCGCGCGGGCGGCGTCGGCAATCGGGTCGTTGTGGTCGTCGCCCTCGGTCAGCACCGTGTAGAAGGCGGTGATCGAGCCCTGGTCGCGTTCCCCGTTGCCCGCGCGCTCCACCAGCTGGGGCAGGCGCGCGAAGACGGACGGCGTATAGCCCTTGGTCGCGGGCGGCTCGCCGATCGCCAGCGCGATCTCGCGCTGCGCCTGGGCAAAGCGCGTGAGCGAGTCCATCAGCAGCAGTACGTTGCGCCCGCGGTCGCGGAAGTGCTCGGCGATGGAGGTCGCGAGCATCGCGCCGTGCAGGCGCATCAGCGGCGAGTGATCGGCGGGCACCGCCACCACCACGGCGCGGGCCATGCCCTCGGGCCCGAGGATGTTCTGGACGAACTCGTTCACCTCGCGGCCCCGCTCGCCGATCAGCCCGACCACGGTGATGTCGGCCTCCGTGTAGCGCGTCATCATCCCGAGCAGCACGCTCTTGCCCACGCCGCTGCCCGCGAAGAGTCCCATGCGCTGGCCGCGCCCGACGGTCAGCAGCCCGTTGATCGCCCGCACCCCGACGTCCAGGGGTTCGTGGATCGGGTGGCGCGCCAGCGGGTTGATCGGCCGCCCGTCCAGCGACGCGCGCTCCTCGCAGGCCAGCGGCCCGCGCCCGTCCAGCGGCCGCCCGGTACCGTCCAGCACGCGCCCGAGCAGACCCTCTCCGACCAGGACCTCGCGGTTGTGCTGGGTCGGGATCACCCGGGCGCCGGGCGTCATGCCGCTGATCGACCCCACCGGCATCAGATAGACCCGCTCCCCGGCGAAGCCGACCACCTCGGCCTCCACCTCGGCGCCGCCCATGCCCACCACGCGGCAGCGCCCCCCGACGGGGATCTGCAGGCCCTCCGCCTCCAGCGTCAGTCCCACCATGCGCACCAGCCGGCCCTCGGCGGTCAGCAGTGTCGCGCGCTCCGCCCCCCGCCGGAAACGGCCCAGCGACTCGCCCAGCGCTGCGGTGCGCCGTTCCGGATCCAGGGCGGCCGGCAGCGTCACGATCCGGCCTCCGGACCGGTGTCCTCCGGCCTGTCCGTCTGTGTTGAAGATGACCCCTCGGGCGCGTGCCCGTCCTCACGGCGGCCGCCCCACATCCCGGCGATCACCGCATTGATCCGGCTCTCCACCGTCGCGTCCACGCGGGAGGTGTCCGTCTCCAGCCAGGCCCCGCCTCGGGACAGGGTCGGATCCTCGACCACCTTCCAGGGCTGTTCCAGTTCGGACAGGTGCAGGGCCTCGCGCACGATGCGCGCGTCCTCGGGATGCAGGTGCAGCCGCACGCGCCGGTCGGAACTCGGCAGCAGCGCGAAGGCCTCGCGCACCGCGGCGACGATCTGGCCGGGCTCGGTGCGCAGCTCGCGCCGCACCAGCTGGCGGGCCACGGTGACCGCGAGGGTCACCAGTTCCTGCTCCAGGCGCCGGTCCAGGCCCTCGACGGACGGCACCAGGGAATCGAGCACGCGCGCGAGGTGTTCGGCCTCGGCCTGCACGGCGGCGGCACCCTCGCGCCGGCCCGCCGCCTCGCCCTCCCGGAAGCCCTCCTCGCGCGCCTCCTGCTGGATCCGCTCGATCTCTTCGATGGTCATCGGGGGCGGCGCCGGTTCCTCGGCCGCCTTGGCGGCTGGCGCCGGGGCTACCGCATCCCCGGCCTTCTTCACGCGCTCGTCCGGGGCCGGCGGGCGCCGGGCCGGGTCACCCACCTCGGGTGCCTGCCAGCGCCTGACCGCATCGCCGGAACCGTTATTCATCACCTGCCGCTCCATCTTCATCCTCTCCTCACCGGATCGCCGCCTACGGGCCGGGCGAGGCGGTCCGGCACGGGTTCAGACCCGCGTCCCGGACCGGCCCGGAGCCGCTCAGACAAACTCCTCGCCTCCCTTGCCGCCGAGCATGATCTCGCCGTTCTCGGACATGCGCCGCGCCACGGTGAGGATCTCCTTCTGCGCCGATTCGACCTCGCTGAGCCGCACCGGGCCGCGCGCGTCGAGGTCGTCGCGCAGCATCTCCGCCGCGCGCTTCGACATGTTGCGAAAGATCTTCTCGCGGACCTGTTCGTCGGCCCCCTTCAGCGCCAGCACCAGCGAGTCGCTGGTGATCTCGCGCAGCAGTGTCTGGATGCTGCGGTCGTCCACCTCGAGCAGGTTGTCGAAGACGAACATGAGGTCCTCCACCTGCTGCGACAGGCCCTCGTCGGTCTCGCGGATGCGCTCGATGATCTCGGCCTCCTGGGACGGATCCATGAAGTTCAGGATCTCCGCCGCGCTCTTCACACCGCCGACGGCCGAGGCCTGGGCGGTCGGATCCCCGGCAAACTGCTGCTCCAGGATCTCGTCGAGCTGCTGCAGCGCGGTGGGCTGGATGTCGTCCAGGCTGGCCACCCGCATCAGGATGTCCGACTGCACCTGCGGCGGCAGCAGACCGAGCACCTCGGCCGCGTGGTCGGGATCGAGATAGGACAGCACGATGGCCACGATCTGCGGGTGCTCCTTGCGGATCACCCCGACCACCGCCCGCGGGTCCATGCGCTTCAGCGCCTCCAGACCCTTGGAGTTGCGGCCGAGCAGGATGCGGTTGATCAGTCCGCCGGCCTTTTCCTCGCCCAGCGCCGAGTTCAGCACGTTGCGGATGTACTCCTCGGAGCCGACCCCCAGCGCGGTCTCGTTGCCGACCGCCCGCACGAACTCGTCGAGCACCTCGCCCACCTCGGTCCGGGACACGTTGCTCAGGTTGGCCATCGCGGTACCGAGGCGCTGCACCTCCTTCGGACCCATGTGCCGCAGCACCTCGGCGGCCGCCTCCTCGCCGAGACTCATCAGGAAGACGGCGGCGCGTTCGCCGCCGCTGCGTGGACCGGGATCAGACTGCTCCGCCATCGCTCGCCATCCAGTTCTTCATCAGTTGGGCCACCCGCCGGGGATCCTCGCGCACGATGTTGCGTGCGGCCTCGAGGTTGTTCTCGTAGCTGCGGTTGGCGGCCTGCGGCCCGGTGAGCGCCTTGTGCGCCTCCTGCCCGACCCCGGGCGCCTCCCCGGTGCCGACCTCGCCTGCGCCCTCGTCGGTCAGCGCCAGGCGCGCCAGGTCCTCGCCTTCCTGCCGGGTTGCGACACCGCGCTCCGCCAGCGACCGCAGCAGCGGGCGGACCACCGTCAGTGCCAGCACTACCACCATGATCACCGCGAGCACGGTCTTGGTCAGGTCCATCACCCAGGGCTCCTGCCACAGCGGCGCCTCGGGCAGCGGCTCGGGTGTCGCCACCGGCCGGAAGGAGGCATTGATCACGTTCACGCTGTCGCCGCGTTCGGCATCGAAGCCGACCGCCTCGCGCACCAGCGTGGTGATCCGTGCCATTTCCTCGTCGCTCAGCGGGCCACGCTCCAGCACGCCCTCCGCATTGGCACGCTCCTGGTGATCCACCACCACGGCCACCGACAGCCGGCGCACATTGCCCGGCGCCTCCTGGATGTGGCTCACGGTGCGGTCGAGCTCGAAGTTCCGTACCGAACGCCGGCTCACCGAACCCGGCTGGTCCTGCTGGCCCTCGGCCGCGCCGAACTCGCCGAACTCGCCGATCACGCCGGTCTCCGGCGGCTGGTTGGACAAGGCCCCGGGCACGCCCGCCAGTGCACGGTCGCGGCGCTCGTCCTCGGAGATCTGCTCACTGCGCAGCGCCGAACGCTCCGGGTCGTAGGCCTCGGTGGTGCGCTCGACCCGCGAGAAGTCCACGTCGGCGGCCACCTGCGCGCGGATCGCGTCGCTGCCGACGATCGGGCTGATGATGTCCAGGATCCGCCGCACATAGCCCTCTTCCAGGCGGCGCGTGAAGTCCAGCTGCCGGCCGCTCCCGGCAAGCCCGTCCATGTGGCTGTGCGGCTGGGTCAGCAGGCGCCCGCGCTGGTCCACCACGGTCACGTTCGCTGGATCCAGGTCGGGGATGCTGGACGAGACCAGGTGCACGATGCCGGCAGCCCGGCCCTCGTCCAGCGAGCGCCCGGCATAGAGGTTCACCAGCACCGACGCCGTCGGCCGGGTGCGCTCGCGCACGAAGACCGACTGACGCGGAAGGGCGAGATGCACGCGCGCGCTCTCGACGCTGTTCAGCGTGGAGATCGATCGCGCCAGCTCCCCCTCGATCGCGCGGTGGTAGCGGGCATCCTCGATCAGGCGGCTGGTGCCCAGTCCCTGGTCCTTTTCCAGCAGCTCGAAGCCGAACCCGGAGGCCTTCGGCAGGCCCTCGGTCGCCAGCTTGAGCCGGGCCTCGTGCAGCTGGGCGGCGGGTACCTGCACCGCGCCGGAGACCGGGTCGAGCCGGAACGGCACCCCGCTCTGTTCGAGGGCCTCCAGCACCTGGGCGCTCTCCTGCTCCGGCAGATTCGGGAAGAGCACCACGTAGTTCGGCCGCGTGAGCCAGAGCACGAGGCTCACCACCAGGGTGAGGGCCGCCGCGATCGCCACGATCAGCCCGATCTGGCGTTCAAGCGGCAGGCTCACAAGCCCGCGGAACTGGTCATTGATGACTGCGAGTGAACTGGCCATGGTTGCGCTTCCGTCCCCCTTTCAAGCCGGTCCCGTTCAGACCTGCATCCGCATGACTTCCTGATACGCGGACAGCAGGCGGTTGCGCACCTGGCTGACCGCCTCGAAGGACACGCTCGCCTTCTGCGACGCCACCATCACCTCGACGAGGCTGACATCGGGGTCACCGGTCTCGAAGGCCGTCCTGAGGTCGCTCGAGGCCCGCTGCGTCTCGCTCACCTGATCGATGCTCTGTTTCAGCAGGTTGGCGAAGTCCGGACGCCCGGCCTCGGTTGGCGCCGCGCCCTCCAGCCCGGCGCTCTGCGCCAGGGCCCGCATCTGGGCCAGGACCTGGTTGATCTGCATATCGCTCATCCGGAAACCCTCGATATTACATTAGCTGTGTTTTGCAAAAACATGCTTTTATTACTGCACCGGCTCATGGAATCGCGAGCCCCGCCTCGCGCAGCCGGGCCAGCTTGTAGCGCAGCGTGCGCGGGCTGATGCCCAGGCGCGCGGCCGCGTCCTTGCGGCTGCCGCGTTCCGCGTGCAGCGCCCCCAGGATCAGCTGTTCCTCGCGCGTGCGCAGACCGTCACCGAGCACCCGGATCTCGGGCGCCGCAGTCGCCGCGGGCTCCCCGTCGCCCGGCGCCACCGTCTCCAGCCGGATGCTGGCGGCGTCGATGCCGCGGCCCGAGCGCAGGATCAGCGCGCGCTGCATCACGTTGTCGAGTTCGCGCACGTTGCCCGGCCAGGCGTGGCTCATCAGCTCTGTCGCCGCGCAGGGCATCAGCTCGGGCGTCTCGATGCCGCGCCCCTGGCGGGCCAGGAAGTGCTGCGCGAGCGGGAGGATGTCGCCCGGACGCTCCCGCAGCGGCGGGATCGTCAGCGGAAAGACGCTGAGCCGGTAGTAGAGATCCTCGCGGAACCGGCCCGCCTGCACCTCGGCGCGGAGGTCCCGGTTCGAGGTGGCGATCACGCGCACGTCCAGCGCGATCGGACGCTTGCCGCCCAGGCGCTCGACCTCGCGCTCCTGCAGCACGCGCAGCAGCTTGCCCTGCAGCGCGAGGTCCATCTCCGAGATCTCGTCGAGCAGCAGGATGCCGCCTTCGGCGAGCTCGAACTTGCCGGGGCGCGCCTCGTAGGCGCCGGTGAAGGCGCCGCGTTCGTGGCCGAAGAGCACGGCCTCGAGCATGTTCTCGGGGATCGCCGCGCAGTTGATCGCGACGAAC
>JAGTVE010000160.1 GCA_018224485.1 Thioalkalivibrio sp.
CTCCGCGGGGCCGCGTTACCTTACGTAACACCCATTGTTACCGGATGTAACGGCCTCGGGGCGCGGCGATCTCGGGCGGCCCACAAGTCCTTGTACCCACGGCGTACAGGATCATGGCTTGATTATTGCGTTCGGGTGACAGCGAGTTCATCACCCTTCGGAAGCCGATGGCCGACGCGCTCGACACCACCCGGGAGTTCCTGAACACGCTCGCTCCGTTCGACCAGTTCGAACCGGACGCGCTGGAGTTCCTTCTTCCCCGGCTGGAGACGCGGTTCTACGCCAGTGGTGAACGCGTCACCGATCCGGACAGCGGGCCCGCGCAACGCTTCTTCATCATTCGCCAGGGCCGTGTCCGCGGCGAGACCCCCAGCGAGGACGAGCAGATCTCGGGCAAGGCCTGGGAGCTGGTGCCGGGCGAGTCCTTCCCGATCGGCGCACTGCTGGGTCGGCGGCCGGTGCACACGGTGCATCGGGCACTCGAGGACACCATCTGTCTCGAGCTGTCGGTCGAGGACTTCGACCGCCTGCGCGGCCGGTCGCAGGTCTTCAGCGATTTCTGTTCCCGACGCCTGGCGAGCCTGCTGGAGCGCGTGCACCAGGGGCTGCTGACGCGCAACCTCGGCGCCGCCGGCAGCGGCCAGCTGAACACCCCGCTGGGGGCCCGCATCGCGCGCGACCCGGTCACCTGCGCGGCGGATGCGTCACTGCGCGAGGCCCTGACCGCGATGCGCGATGCGCGGGTCGGCTCCATCGTCGCGGTCGACGACGAGCGGCGGCCGGTCGGCATCTTCACGATGACCGATCTCCTCGGCCGCGTCGCGCTGGAGGAGCTGCCGCTCGATATCGCGCTGCGGCAGGTGATGACCCCGGATCCCATTGCATTGCCGGACTCCGCCCCCGGCTTCGAGGGCATCGAGACCATGGCCGAGCACGGGATGAAGCACATCTGCGTGGTCGCCGACGGCCGCCTGGTCGGGGTCCTTGGTGAGCGTGACCTGCTGACCTCGCATCCGCTGACACTCGACCGGCTGGTGCGCGGCATCCTGCGTGCGGACACCGTCGCCACGATCGCCGCCCACCTGCGCGAGGTGCCGCGGCTGATCGGCGCGGTGATCAGCCAGGGGGCGGAGGCGGATCAGATCCTCCGCCTGATCACCCGCATCAACGACCACGCGACCCGCCGGGTGCTGGCGCTGCTGCGGCAGGAACACGACATCGAGGGCATCGAGTTCACCTGGCTGGCCTTCGGTTCCCAGGCACGCGAGGAGCAGGCGCTGAAGACGGACCAGGACAACGGCATCCTGTTCCGCTGCGACAAGGGACAGGAAGACGCGGTGCGCGAACGCCTGCTCCCCTACGCCCAGGCGGTGAACCGGGCCCTGGACGAATGCGGCTTCGACCTCTGCCCCGGCGACGTGATGGCGGGCAATCCGGACTGCTGTCTCAGCGGCCCGGAGTGGGAACGGCGCTTCGGGCGCTGGATCGACCAGGGCACGCCGGAACATCTGCTGAAGAGCTCGATCTTCTTCGACCTGCGCGCGATCGACGGCGACCGGGAGCCGGTCGAGGCATTGCGCTCGCAGATGCTGCGCAAGACCGCGTTCAACAGCCGCTTCCGGCGCCAGATGGCGGCCAACCAGATGAGCTTCCGCCCGCCGCTGGGACTGTTCGGAGAGATCCGCAGTGGTGCCGGCGGCGTCAACATCAAGCTGCAGGGCCTGACGCCCTTCGTGGACGGGGCCCGGGTGATCGCACTGGCCGCGGAGCTGCCGGCCACGCGCACCCACGACCGCCTGGACCAGGCGGTATCGGCGGAGGCGATGCGCGCCAACGATGCCCGCGACTATCATGCCGCCCTGCGCTATCTGCAGATGCTGCGGCTGCGCACCCAGCAGCAGGCACTGGACGCGGACCGCGAGGACAGCAACCGAATCCGTCCGGAGGAACTCGGCACCCTGGAGGCCCGGGTGCTGAAGGAGGCCTTCCGGCAGGCCCGCAAGCTGCAGGGTCAGCTTGCGGTTCAGTACCAGCTCTGACCGCGTGTCGGAGAAACACTTCAACATAAAACACCAAGGAGACACTCCCATGACACTAGAGGAAAGCAGAGCCGCCTACTGGAAGGCCAATCTGCGGCTGCTCGCGATACTGCTGACGATCTGGTTCGTCGTGTCCTTCGGGTTCGGCATCCTGCTCTCGCAGCCGCTGAACGCCTTCAGCCTCGGAGGCTATCCCCTGGGCTTCTGGTTCGCCCAGCAGGGCTCGATCTACACCTTCATCGTGCTGATTTTCGTCTACGCCTGGCGCATGAACGTGCTGGACCGCAAGTTCGACGTACACGAGGAATAAGAACGCCATGGACCTTAAAACACTGAGTTTCCTGGTCGTTGGTGCGACCTTCGTGCTCTACATCGGCATCGCGATCTGGGCGAAGGCCGGCAGCACCAGCGAGTTCTACGTCGCCGGCAAGGGCGTGAACCCGATCCTGAACGGCATGGCCACCGCGGCCGACTGGATGTCCGCGGCGAGCTTCATCTCGATGGCGGGCCTGATCGCCTTCCTCGGCTTCACCGGGGGCGCCTACCTGATGGGCTGGACCGGCGGCTACGTGCTGATGGCCCTGCTGCTTGCGCCCTATCTGCGCAAGTTCGGGAAGTTCACCGTGCCCGAGTTCATCGGTGACCGCTTCTACTCGCAGACCGCACGCATCGTCGCGGTGATCAGCCTGCTGGTGATCTCGATCACCTACGTGATCGGGCAGATGCGCGGCGTCGGGATTGCGTTCTCGAACATCCTCGAGGTGGACCTCGCCATCGGCCTGGTCTCGGGCATGGTGGTGGTGTTCATCTACGCGGTGTTCGGCGGCATGAAGGGCATCACCTACACGCAGATCGCGCAGTACGTGATCATGATCTTCGCCTACACCGTGCCCGCGGTCTTCATCTCCATGACGCTGACCGGGCACGCCTTCCCGCAGATCGGCCTGGGGTCGACGATGGTCGGCGAGGACACGCAGCTGCTGCAGGCGCTGGACCAGACGCTGATGGACCTCGGCTTCGCCGCCTACACCTCCATCACGGGCATGTCGCTGATGAACATGTTCCTGCTGACACTGGCGCTGATGATCGGCACCGCGGGTCTTCCGCACGTGATCATCCGGTTCTTCACCGTGCCGCGCGTGCGTGACGCCCGCAAGTCCGCCGGCTTCGCGCTGGTCTTCATCGGCATCCTGTACACCACCGCCCCCGCCGTGGGCGCGATGGCCATGTACAACTTCATCAACACCGTGCAGCCGGGTCCGATCGGCGATCCCCAGGGCAACGTGGTGATCGAGGAACGGCCGGACTGGATGGTGCGCTGGGAGCGGACCGGTCTGCTGGAGTTCGAGGACAAGAACGATGACGGCCGGCTTCAGTACTACAACCAGCGGAACGAGGAATTCGCGGAGATGGCCAGCGCGGAGTACGGCTGGGAGGGCAACGAGTTCACCAAGATCGACCGCGACATCATGGTGCTCGCCAACCCGCAGATCGCCAACCTGCCAAACTGGGTGATCGCGCTGGTCGCGGCGGGAGGTATCGCGGCGGCGTTGTCGACCGCGGCCGGCCTGTTGCTCGCGATATCGTCCTCGATATCCCATGACCTGATGAAGGGGGTGATCACGCCCGGGATATCGGAGCGGGCCGAACTGCTCTCGGGGCGGATCGCAATGGGGGCCGCGATCCTGCTGGCGGGCTATCTCGGACTGAATCCACCCGGGTTCGCGGCGGAGGTGGTCGCGCTGGCCTTCGGTCTGGCGGCAGCCAGCCTGTTCCCGGTGCTGATGATGGGCATCTTCGTGAAGAGGATGAACCGGGAAGGGGCGATCGCCGGCATGCTGGTGGGTCTTGGAGCCACGCTGCTGTACATCTTCCTGTTCAAGGGCTGGTTCTTCCTGCCGGGCACCAACGTCTTCCCGGACACCGCCGAGTACTGGCTGTTCGGCATCAACCCGACCGGCTTCGGCGTGATCGGTGCGATCCTGAACTTCATCGTGGCATTCCTGGTGATGAAGGTCACAAAGGCCCCGCCCGAGCACATCCAGCACCTCGTCGAGGACGTGCGGGTACCGCGCGTGGGTACCAGCTAGCGCAAAGAAGAGTCGCGCCGAGCGCGATCACAAGCCCCTCCCCGCAAGCGGGCGAGGGGCGTGGGGGGCAGGAACGGTCACGGCCAGCCGTGAACGTGTTCATCCCCCGGGGCGGCGCGTATCACCGTGATGATTACGCCCTCCCCGTTCCGGCCCGCCGCAAGGCGGGCCTTTTCTTTGCGGGACGGCACCGCTGGCCCGCGCGGGATTTCGTGTTAACGGTCATGGCCCCGTGCCACCCCTTACGATGAAGATCTCCCTCCCCCGCTTGCGGGGACAAATCCGCCGGGAGCGACTCGAACCGCCGCAGGCGGGCCCGAAGGGCGGAGGGCAGGATGCCCGGAGTAACGGTTGGGGTGGGGGGCGCGGCGCCGGCCCCGGGCCTGACCCCCGGCCCTCAACCCCGGCCCCTCCCCCGCAAGCGGGAGAGGGGGGGGATGCGCGACTTTCGCGTTAAGGAACTGTTTTTCAACCTATTTTTGTGCAGTGCAGCGTTGCGCCCGATTGCCATCCGGAGTATCCATGAATGCATGGACGCCGAACTTCAGGAAATCCGCGACTTCCTGCTCACGAGCCCGGATTACGCCGTGCTTCCGGAGCCGGTCCTCGAACGTCTGCCGAAATCGCTGAGCGTCCGGTATCTGCGCCGTGGCAGCCCCTTCCCGCCGCCGGAATCGGGGGCTGCAGACCTCTGGCTGGTCCGCACCGGCGCGGTGGACCTGAGAGATTCCGAGGACGAACTCCTGGACAAGCTCGGCGAAGGCGACATCTTCGCGGTGCCTGAGGAGCTGGACCCGGGCAACCCGGTCGCCGGCCGGGTGGTGGAGGATGCCCTGTTCTATCTGCTGCCGGGCCGGGACGCACGGGAGCTCCGGCAGCAGCACCCCGCCTTTGCCGAGCGCTTCGACCGGGCCAGCCGCCGACCTGCGGAGCAGGCGCTGGCCGCGCGGCGGGCGGGGGGCAATCGCGGCCATGGGGTGCTGACCGTATCGGTGGGGGAGCTGGTCACCCGCCCCCCGATCACCATCGCCCCCGAGTCGACGATCCGCGCCGCCGCGGAGCGCATGACCGAGCAGGAGGTGTCCGCCCTGATCGTGATGTCCGGCGACGAACTCGCGGGCATCGTCACCGATCACGACCTGCGCCAGCGCTGCCTCGCGGCGGGCCGCTCGCGGCAGGAGCCGGTGGGCAACATCATGAGCAGCCGCCTGCAGACCGTCACGCGCGAGAC
>JAGTVE010000161.1 GCA_018224485.1 Thioalkalivibrio sp.
CGGCGAGTGGTTCCGCAGGTGTTGGTGTAGTGCTCGGCGCGCTCGATGAAGCCATGCTTCTCGAGTCCGATGCCGAAGACCTGCGAGATCTCCGGATTGTCCGCGTTCGGGTCCATGCCGATCGCATGCACCACGATGTCGAACGGGATCACAATCGGACGCTTCACCAGCGTGTCTTCGCCCTTCACCAGCAGCCGGCCGTCACCCGAAGCGGTCACTTCGGCGATACGGGCCTTCACGAACTTCGTCTTGAACTCTTCCTGGGACTTCCAGTAGAACTTGTCCTCGTAGAGCCCGTAGGTCCGGATGTCCATGTAGTAGATGAACACGTCGGTCTCGGGCGACAGTTCCTTGATCTCCATCGCCAGGTTCGCGGACACGGTGCAGCAGATCTTCGAGCACCACTCGCGGCCGATCTGGCGATCGCGCGAACCCACGCAGAGCAGGATGCAGACCCGCTCGGGCACGCGGCCATCAGAGGGGCAGGCGATCTTGCCGGCGGCGACCATCTGCTCCATCTGTGTGGTGGTCAGTACGTCCTCGAAGGTACCGAAACCCCACTCCGGCTTGTTGATGGAGTCGAAGTGAGTGAAGCCGGTGGCAAGGACCACCGCACCGGCCGCGACCGACTCGCCGTTGCTCAGCGTGGCAGTAAAGTTGCCGGTGTCGCCTTCGAGCTTGGAGACCTTCGCGCTCTTGTGGATGGTCACGCGCGCGTCATCCTCGACACGCGTCACCATGCGGCCGATCGCGTCCTTCGCCCACTCGCCGGAGGGCACCAGCTTGGCGTAGCCCGACAGGATCGGCGCACCGCCGAGCGTGTCTTCCTTCTCCACCATCACGGCCTTGTAGCCAGCGGCGGCCACGTTTGCCGCGGCGGTGAGGCCGGACGGCCCCGCACCCACGACCAATACCGTATCCTGCGTCATGCCTTGCCTCCGTACGCGAGTTCGGGGTTGTACAGGTATTCGATGTTCCCGGCCTCGACCTCCTTGAGGTAGGCCTGGAAGTTCTTCTTCGCCTCGGACCAGGAGATACCCATCTTTTCGACGAGGTCCTCGCAGGGGGAGGCGTGCCACTGCAGCTGCACGATCTTGAACGGGTCGGCTCCGCAGGCCAGCGCGGCAAACTGAACCTCGGCCATGATCGGCACCTGGAAATCCTGCTCGTGCGCCTTGCCGATCCACTGGTTCTTGTCCATCGTGGTCACGCAGCCGGTGTCGTTGGCCAGCAGCACGTCGGCGTTGGCCTCCTCGCGCACCACCTTGATCTTCCGGTCCATCGTGAACGAGCGGGTGAACTCACGCTCGGAGATGATGTGGCGGAAGCCGAAGCCGCAGCAGTCGTACCAGGTCGAGTAGTCGATGACCTGGGCGCCCAGCGCCTTGGCGGTGGAGGTGATGATCGCAGTGCGGTTGCCGCCGAGCACGTCGGGATCGTAGATCGCGTCCTCGTGAACCATCTTGTAGTAGTGGCAGGCCACGTGGGCGGTGGTGCGGATGTTGGACACGTCGATCGTCTGCAGCTCGGAGGCGATGCGGTCGCGCATCACGTGGACCCACTCGGAGTAGTGAATGATCTCCTCCGGGATCACCAGCTTGCCGTCAACCAGCCGGCCCAGCTTGCCGAGAATCTTGGTGACCTTCTCGCGCAGTTCCGCCGACTCGACCAGGTACTTGCGAATCTCCTTGTAGTTGCCGAAGGAGGTGCCGCAGTGCACCAGCGGGAAGAAGTGACCGAGTTCGTGGCCGTGCTGCTTGCCGGCGACGTAGGCCTGATGGAAGTTGCGCAGGAACACCGCGGCCAGCGACTCGACGTTACCGATGCCGGAACCGTGATAGTTCCACGCGGTGCAGGAGGTCTGGTCGGTCTCGTCCAGGTAGTCCTTGCCCGGCACGAAGCCGAACTTGTTCATGAACCACAGCAGCGAGGTCGGGTAGCCAGGGATGTTGCCGCACTGGCCGCAGGACTTGTGGTGCCACAGCTGCTTGGTCGGGATCTGCTTATCCCAGCCGAACAGGGTCTTTACGCCGACCGGCTCGTGCTGGTCACCGATGCGGTGGATGATGATCTGGCCGTCCTTTTCGAGCTCGTACATGTGCTCCCGGACGTCGTCCATCCGGTCGCCGAGATCAATGGTGCGGCGGTCCACGTGCTTGCGCACCCAGTCGGTGGCCTTGACGGCATCTTCGCGGGACAGGTCTGTCGCCTGGAAGAAGGATCCGTGACCGGCAATGCCCTGACCGTCGGTGTTGTGGAAGCCGGGCTTCATCGTGCCGGCGCCTGCACCCTGTGCGCTCTGATTGTGATTACCTGGGGTATGTTCGCTCATCGGTATGCTCCTGGTGGATTCGGATGCGGATGACGGCGGCTTCAGTCGTCGTCTTCTTCCTGTTCTTCGAGCCAGTCTTCGTAGTCTTCACGCTTCTCGTCAATGAAGTCCTCGATGACGTCGAAGAGGTTTTCGTCCATGAGCTCGAGGGATTTGAGTACACCGGTCATCTCCCAGATGGTGTACATCTCAACCGAGGTCTTCAGCGAGACCTCCCAGGCCGTCTCCACGGTCTGCAGTGTCTTGACCGGGATCGCCTTGCGCAGCACACGCAGATCCCCTTCCACCTTCTGGATGTTCGGGCCCCAGTCGGGGAAGTGATCGGGCTGGATCATGTCCGGCGACAGCTGGTTGCCGGTGGTGATCAGCTTCAGCATGACGCGGCCGAAGGGACGCAGCACGTCCTTGGCCGACTGCATCTCGTGCTTGATGGCCACCTCGCGCATGATCGCGACCAGGCCGCCGGGTGAATTCTTGAAGGGGCACCGCGCGGCACAGGTCATGCACTGCGCGCAGGCCCAGATCTTCTCCTGCATCGCGTCGTAGATCTGCTCGACGTTCTCCGTCCACAGCAATTGGACGATCTCGCGCGGCGAGTAATCGTAGAACTGCGCCGACGGACAGGTCGCCGTGCAGATTCCGCAGTTCAGGCAGCCGTTGAGTTCGTGGTCGTACCGGAAGTCGCCACGGATGTCATCGAAGATTTGCTGCATCTCAGCATATGTCGCCATGTTCCACCTCTTCGCTGGTTGCGATGCAGGGTTCCCTGCTCTAAGCAGCCTAGACCGAGTCTAAGACCCCACTCCAGTTACCTTAGGGCAACCGACGGATTTGTTGTTCGGATTAGTCAGGAATTCGGGGGAAAAAGGGGCCGGCCACGCGGGGCCGGCCGCCGGATGCTGCTGCAAACGCCCCTCAGCCCTTCTTCAGAAGGAAATAGAACTTGCCGCCTTCTTCGCGATGCTCGAGCAGCTCATTGCCGGTCTGCTTGGAGAAGGCCTGGAAATCCTTAACCGCGCCGGGGTCGGTCGCGATGATGTGCAGTACCTTGCCGCTCTCCATCGCACCGAGGGTCTTCTTGGCGCGCAGAATGGGCAGCGGGCAGTTCAGGCCGGAGGCATCCAGCTCTTGGTCGAAATTGGCCATAACTCGTTCTCCTTGTTCGATTTTGGTTCAACCTTTCAGTGAAGTCCGCCACAATGGAATTGCACCAGACCCGTACAGCAGCTGCGTACGATACGCGCTCTTATAGGTGAAGACGGTTCCTAATACAAGAAAGTACTAATCTGGCGCGACAATCGGCTTGCCGGCCCTCGCCCAGCCCACGATGCCGCCGGTCAGATTGTGCACACCCGTGATGCCCTGCTGCCCGAGAAACGCGCAGGCCTGGGCAGAACGCGCACCGCTCTGGCAGTACAGCACCACCGGCTTGTCGTCCTTGAATTCATCCTTGCGCAGTGGCACGAGATGCAGAGGAAGCAGCTCCGCCCCGGGCAACACGCCACGGGCCGTCTCGGCCATCGAACGCACGTCCACCAGGCGGTAGGCGCGACCCTCCGCGTCCCACTCTTCGAGCGTCTGCGGCGTGACTTCTTCAATCGCGACTCCGAACATGGCATACCTCCCGTCGGATCCGTTACGGTCCAGCCCGGCGCAATCCCGCATCATGTAGCCCGGTCATGGCTGGAAGTGGAGTCTTCAGCCGCCGGGCCACGATGGCGTGGCGCCAGCATGTGTAGCCGCGTAGAATACCCCAAGTATTAGCGGTCGCCAATATGCCGGGGAGGAAGACCGGATCCCGTGGGTAACAACACGCCGGCGTGCTAGCCTCCCGCAGCTTCGCCCGGCCCGTATCTTGAGGAGAGCAGTCTTGGACAAGAACGAATTCAGTAAGGACGGGCATTACGCCGTCACGCTGCGCGCCGCGGACGGTCGGCTGCGCCCTGCCAACATCTACATCCATCGCCTCGAAGACGACTACATGATCGCGCGGCACACCTCCGGACCGGACGTCGGTTTGCTGATCAAACTCCGCTATGATGACGTCGTCAAGATCGTGCGGACCCACCCGGTACTCGATCGCAAGCGTTTCATGATCCCCGAGGCGCTGCTGAAACCGAAGCTCTGGGAATCGCGCGATTCCATGCGGGCCTATTCGTCGGCACCCGGTCTGGGCAAGTAACGCGGCCACGGGCCCAACCGAGGAGTCGAGGGTCCGCCATCACGGATCCTCGATGCATGAAGACCCTTCTCCCAGGCCTGCTGTTTCTCTTCCTGACCGCCGGCGTTGTTGCTCACGGACAGGCTTCACGCCTGCCTGATCTGGGTGACGCCTCCGGCGGCCTGTTGACTCCCAGCGAGGAACTCGAGCTCGGACGTTCCCTGCTGCGCGAGATCCGCCGCGTGATGCCGCTGGTGGACGATCCGGAGATCGCCTTCTATATCGACGCCATCGGCAGCCGGCTGGCCTCGCACGCTCCGGAGGCCTCCGGTACGTTTCACTTCCTCGCGCTCGAGGACAGCCAGGTGAACGCCTTTGCGATGCCCGGCGGCATTGTCGGCATCCACACCGGCCTGATCGGGGCGGCGCGCGACGAGGCGGAACTCGCTGCCGTAATCGCGCACGAGATCGCCCACGTCACGCAGCGGCACATCGCGCGGATGTACGCACGCGGCCGGGACATCAACTTTGCCACCGGGCTTGCAATCCTCGCGGGCATCCTCGCCGCCAGCATCGATCCGGAACTGGGCCAGGCGGCAATCACAGGGGGTCTCGCCTTCGGCATGCAGAACCAGCTCGATTACACCCGAAGCAACGAGGCCGAGGCCGATCGCGTGGGCATCCAGATCCTGGTCTCGACCGGCTTTGATCCGCACGCGATGGCAGACTTCTTCGAACGGATGCAGGAACTCACCCGGGGTGCCCAAGACGCGGTGCCCGAATACCTGCGCACCCACCCCGTGACCCTCGGCCGCATCAGCGACGCCCGCGGGCGGGCCGCGCAGATGTCGGGGGATTTCACCCGTGACGACACCGATCTCTTCCCGTGGATGCAGGCACGGGCGCGCGCGCTCGGGGAACCCAGGCGGAGCATCGCGGCCTACGAGGCGGCCCGCGACCCCGGCCCGGTGCAGCGCTACGAGGCGGCGGTGGCTCACCTGGAGCTTGATCAGATCGATGCCGCCAGGGACCTGCTGAAACGCATCCCGGCTCGAGCGGCGCCGTCACTGACGCTTGCGCTGGCGGAGGTGTCCGTGCTGCGGCACCAGGACCGTTTCGACGCGGCCCTGTCGCTGCTGGGCGACCTCGAGGAGATCTACCCCGAGCACCCGTTGATCCGCCGCGTGCGCGCGATGACTCATCACGAGGCGGGCGACCACATGGACGCGGTACGCATCGCGGACGAACTGCTGCGCCGGCAGGCAACCCCGGACCCGACGCTGCTGCGCCTCAAGGCCGACGCGGCTGACGCCGCCGGCCGCATCGCGATCAGCCGCGAGGCCATGGCGGAGTATTTCTTTCATCGCGGCCAGTACAGCGAGGCGATAAGACAATTCGAAGACGCCCTGGCGGCCTCCGACGCGACGACCCGGGACGTGGAGCGCATCGAGCACAAGCGCGACACGGCACGGCAGGTCGCCGAAGACGCGGAGGGCTAGTGGGCCGTACGGAATGAAGCACCGGCCCCGCGCGTCACCTAGTGGGCCATACGTATTTAGACTCGCCCGCAATCCCACCACCGGAGGTTGATTTCCCATGCAACTAAGTCGCCGAGAATTCCTGCAGATGATGGCCGTTGCGAGTATCGCCGGATTTCCGCTCAGCGGTCTGGCAGGCAGCAACGGCCGCAACCTGTATGACGTGCCCCGCTATGGCAACGTCAGTCTGCTGCACTACACCGACTGCCATGGGCAGCTGAAGCCGGTGTACTTCCGCGAGCCGAACATCAACATCGGCGTCGCCGGCATGCGCAACCAGGCGCCTCACATCGTCGGCGAGGCATTGCTCAAGCACTTCGGGATCGACCCCGGCGGCAGAAAGGCCCACGCCTTCAGCTATCTCGATTTCGTCGCTGGCGCCGAGGAATACGGACGCGTCGGCGGCTTTGCGCACCTCTCGACGCTGGTGAAGCAGTTGAGGGCCTCGCGTCCGGGCGCACTGCTGCTGGACGGCGGCGACACCTGGGGCGGCGGCACCGGTACCGGCGTGTGGACCAACGCGCAGGACATGGTCGATGCCCAGAAGATCCTGACCAGCGACGTGATGACCGGCCACTGGGAATTCACCTACGGCGCCGACCGCGTGATGGAGATCGTGGAGAACGACTTCGCGGCCGCCGGCATCGACTTCGTCGCGCAGAACGTGACCGACGTCGACTGGGGCGACCAGATCTTCAAGCCCTACGTGATCCGCGAGATCAATGGCGTCAACGTCGCGATCATCGGCCAGGCCTTCCCCTACACACCCATCGCGAATCCGCGCTTCAAGGTCGCGGAATGGACCTTTGGCATCCGCCCCGACGACATGCAGCGCCAGGTCGACGCGGCCCGCGCCGAGGGTGCGGAGATCGTGGTCGCGCTGTCGCACAACGGCATGGACGTGGACCTGAAGATGGCCAGTCTGGTCGACGGCCTGGATGCGGTCTTTGGCGGTCACACCCACGACGGCGTTCCGGCGCCAACGCCGGTGAAGACTCCGGACGGCGGCACCTGCCTGGTGACGAACGCGGGTTCCAACGCCAAGTTCCTCGGCGTGATGGACTTCGACTTCCGTGACGGCAAGATCCAGGACTGGAAGTACAACCTGCTCCCGGTCTTCTCGAACCTGATCGATCCCGATCCCGAGATGCAGGGCTATATCGACACCATGCGCAACCAGGAGGTCACCTTCGACGGCGAGACCTTCAACATGGAGGAGAAGCTCTCCGAGGAACTGGCGGTGACCGACACCCTGCTGTTCCGGCGCGGCAACTTCAACGGCACCTTCGACCAGCTCATCGTCGATGCCCTGGTCGAGCAGCTCGATGCCCAGATCGCCTTCTCCCCCGGCTTCCGCTGGGGCAGCACGGTGCTGCCCGGCATGCCGATCACCTTCGAGCACGTCATGGACCAGACCGGCCTGACCTACCCGGCCGCCACCCGCAATGTGATGACCGGCTCGATGATCAAGACCATCCTGGAAGACGTGGCCGACAACCTCTTCCACGAGGATCCGTTCTTCCAGCAGGGCGGCGACATGGTGCGGATCGGAGGTCTGAAGTACGCGATCGATCCGACCAAGGGCATCGGCGAGCGCATCCTGGAGATGGAGTTCGACGGCAAGCCGCTCGACCCGGACCGGGAGTACGTCGTCGCCGGCTGGGCCAGCGTACAGGAAGACCCGGCGGGCGATACCGGCCGCAAGATCTGGGACGTGGTGGCCGACTACCTGCGCGACAGGAAGACCATCCGCATCGACGACCTGAACGAACCGGTGGTCAAGGGGATCGGCGAGGACAACCTCGGCTATGTTCCGACCGACAAGTCCATGCTCTGACGCCAGCCCGCCTGGTGCAATCGACGAACCCCGCCGCCAGGCGGGGTTTTTCGTTGGGGAAGAGACGACCCCGGATGGACGAGGAACTGCACCGCCCGGGTGTCGTCCAATGTTGTCGAGTACCACAAGACGGGCAGCGCCCCCGTGCAGCCGTCTTCGATTCCTTCCCCGGAGGAGCAACACGAACGATGGACTCTGCTGACACCCTGATCGCCCGTTACGCGCAAGACTTCCGCAAGCGCCAGGAATCGGAAACGTCGCTGGCCGGATACCTCGAGGCCTGTGCCGAGGACCCCATGCTCTACGCGACCGCGGGGGAACGCCTGGTGGCGGCGATCGGCGAGCCCCGGGTGCTGGACACCGCCCGGGATGAACGGCTCGGCCGGATCTTCCTTAACCGCACGATCAAGATCTATCCGGCCTTCGAGGACTTCTTCGGGATGGAGGAGACCGTCGAGCGCATCGTCGGCTTCTTCCGCTACGCGGCGCAGGGGCTCGAGGAGCACAAGCAGATCCTGTATCTACTAGGTCCCGTGGGCGGCGGCAAGTCCTCTCTGGCGGAACGCCTGAAGGCCCTGATGGAGAAATACCCGATCTACGTGCTGAAGGCCGGCGACGAGATCTCTCCCGTGTTCGAGAGCCCGCTGGGCCTCTTCGACCCCGAGACCCACGGCCGGGACCTCGAGGACCGGTTCGGCATCCCACTGCGCCGGCTCACCGGCCTGCTGTCGCCGTGGGCCGTGAAGCGCCTGGACGAGTTCGGCGGCGATCTGTCGCGCTTCTCGGTGGTGCGCCTCTTTCCATCCAGGCTTCGCCAGATCGCGATCGCGAAGACCGAGCCCGGCGACGAAAACAATCAGGACATCTCCTCGCTGGTCGGGAAGGTCGATATCCGCAAGCTGGAGCTCTACAGCCAGAACGATACCGACGCCTACAGCTATTCGGGAGGACTGAACCGCGCCAATCAGGGCCTGCTCGAGTTCGTGGAGATGTTCAAGGCCCCGATCAAGATGCTGCACCCGCTGCTCACGGCCACGCAGGAAGGCAACTATGTCGGTACCGAGAACATCGGCGCGATCCCGTTCCAGGGCGTGATCATGGCACACTCGAACGAGTCCGAATGGCAGACCTTCCGCAACAACAGGAACAACGAGGCCTTCCTCGACCGGATCTCGGTGATCAAGGTCCCGTACTGCCTGCGCGCGACCGAGGAACGCGAGATCTACGCGAAGCTGATCAGCGGCAGCGAGCTGAGCGAGGCGCCCTGCGCACCGGCGACGCTGGACCTCCTCGCGCGCTTCTCGGTGCTGACGCGCCTGAAGGAGCACGAGAACTCGAGCCCCTACTCCAAGATGCGCATCTACGACGGCGAGAGCCTGAAGGACACCGACCCGAAGGCCAAGTCGATGCAGGAATACCGGGACGTGGCGGGCGTCGACGAGGGCATGACCGGGGTATCCACCCGCTTCGCCTTCAAGGTTCTCTCCGAGACCTTCAACTACGACAATCACGAGGTCGCCGCCGATCCGGTCCACCTGCTCTACATGCTGGAACAGGCAATCCGCCGCGAGCAGTTCCCCGAAGAGACCGAACGCCGGTATCTCGAATTCATCAAGGCGGAAATGGCCCCGCGCTACGCGGACTTCATCGGCAACGAGATCCAGAAGGCCTATCTCGAGTCCTACCACGACTTCGGCCAGAACCTGTTCGAGCGCTACGTGACCTACGCCGACGCCTGGATCGAGGACCACGACTTCAAGGACCCGGATACCGGCCAGATGCTCGACCGCGGCGCGCTGAACCAGGAGCTCTCGAAGATCGAGAAGGCCGCAGGCATCGCCAACCCCAAGGACTTCCGCAACGAGGTGGTGAAGTTCGCCCTGCGTGCGCAGGCGGCCAAGGGCGGCAAGATGCCCGATTGGACCTCCTACGAGAAGATCCGCGAGGTGATCGAGAGGCGCATGTTCAGCCAGGTCGAGGACCTGCTGCCGGTGATCAGCTTCGGCACCAAGGGCGACTCGGAGCTCGAGCGCAAACACGGCGACTTCGTGCAACGCATGATCGAGCGCGGTTACACCGAGCGGCAGGTCAGGCGGCTGGTGGAGTGGTACATGCGCGTGAAGCAGGCGGGCTGACGATCATGAGGTGCCTGCGCCTGACGATCACGGCGATACGTGCCATGCCGCCGCACGATGATCGCCCTCCCCCGCTTGTGGGGGCAAATCCGCCGGGAGCGGATTTTGAACCGCCGCAGGCGGGCCCGAAGGGCGGGGGGCAGGATGCCCGGAGTAACGGTTGGGGTGGGGGCGCGGCGCTGATCCCGGCCCTCACGGTCACGGAGACCCGATCCCCGTGGTGAACATCATCGACCGGCGTCTGAACCCTAAGGACAAGAGCCTGGCCAACCGCCAGCGCTTCATCCGCCGGGCGAAGCGCCAGATCCTGGACGCGGTGCGCGACGTCTCCGCCCGGCGCCGCATCGCCGACGTCGGCCAGCAGGGCGAAGAGTCGATCCGCATCCCCTCCGATGGCCTGCAGGAACCCGCGTTCCGCAAGGGTGGCGCGGCCGGCGTGCGCCGCCACGTGGTGCCGGGTAACAAGGAATACCGGGCCGGCGATCGGATTCCGCGCCCCGAAGGCGGCGAGGGTGGTTCGGGTCCCGGCGGCGGGAGCCCGGACGGCGAGGGCGAAGACGAGTTCCAGTTCTCGATCAGCCGGGATGAATTCCTGGACCTGTTCTTCGAGAATCTGGAGCTGCCGGACCTCGCCCGGACCCAGCTCTCGCGGGTCGAGCAGGAGGGCCTGCGGCGGGCCGGCTATTCGGTGTCCGGATCACCGGCCACCCTCAACCTCACCCGCACCATGCGCCGCTCGCTTTCGCGGCGTCTCGCGCTGCACCGCCCGCGTCGGGAAGAGGTCCTGGAACTTGATCGCGAGATCGACCGGCTCGAGCGTTCGGGGAAGGACCCGGAGCGCCTGCGCGAACTCCTGCGCGAACGCGAACGCCTGTCGCGGCGCACTCGGCTGATCCCGTACATCGATCCGATCGACCTGCGCTTCAATCGCTTCGTTCCGACCCCGCGGCCGATCTCGCAGGCGGTGATGTTCTGCCTGATGGACGTGTCTGGCTCCATGACCGAGGACATGAAGGACCTCGCCAAGCGATTCTTCATGCTGCTGTACCTGTTCCTGGAACGCCGCTATCGGCACGTCGAGATCGTGTTCATCCGGCACACGCACATCGCCCAGGAGGTGGACGAGGAGACCTTCTTCTACTCGCGCGAGACCGGTGGGACGCTGGTGTCCCCGGCACTGGACGAGATGGATCGCGTGATCCGCGAGCGCTACTCGCCCGATGACTGGAACATCTATGCGGCGCAGGCCTCCGACGGTGACAACACCCCGCAGGACAACCCGGCGGTGATCGAGCGGATGAACCGCACGATCCTTCCGGTCTGCCGCCACTTCGCCTACATCGAGGTGTCCGGCGAGCGCGGACGCGGGGGTGTGACCGACCTGTGGATGGTCTACGAGCGGATCGCGCGGAGCGGCCGCCCGCTCGCGATGCGGAGGGTCCGCCGGCGTGGCGACATCTTTCCGGTGTTCCGAGACCTATTCACCCCGGTGGAGCGCCGGGGCTGACGATGGCACGCGATCTCAAGCCCGACGCAGGGCTGCTCTACGATGGGCCCGACTGGGACTACGGCCGGGTACGCCGCGCCTTCGACGCGATCGAGCGCATCGCGGTCGACGAGATGGGGCTCGAGCCCTATCCCAGCCAGGTCGAGGTGATCAGCTCGGAGCAGATGCTGGATGCCTACTCCTCGATGGGCATGCCGCTGTTCTACCGCCACTGGTCCTTCGGCAAGCACTTCGCCCGCGACGAGATGCTCTATCGCAAGGGCATGACCGGGCTGGCCTACGAGATCGTGATCAACTCCAACCCCTGCCTCTGCTACATCATGGAAGAGAACACCATGACCATGCAGACGCTGGTGATGGCCCACGCCGCCTTCGGACACAGCCACTTCTTCCGGAACAACCAGCTGTTCAGGGAATGGACCGACGCCGAATCCATCCTCGACTACCTCGACTTCGCGAAGCGCTACATCGCCGACTGCGAGGAGCGCTACGGGCATGCCGCGGTGGAACGCGTGCTGGACGCGGCCCACGCGCTGATGACCCACGGCGTGCACCGCTACCCCCGGCCCAGGCCACTGAACCTGAAGCGCGAACTCGAGCGTGAGCGCGAGCGTCAGCGCTTCGAGGAGAGCAGCTTCAGCGACCTCTGGCGCACCCTGCCCCACCGCGACACGGGCGAGGACCGGTCCGATCCGGATCTCGATGCCCGACAGGGCCGGCTCGGGCTGCCGGAGGAAAACCTCCTGTACTTCCTGGAGAAGCACGCCCCGCGACTGGCACCGTGGCAGCGCGAGGTGTTGCGGATCGTCCGGCTCGTCGCCCAGTACTTCTACCCGCAGAAGCAGACCAAGGTAATGAACGAGGGCTGCGCCACCAGCGTGCACTACGCGATCATGACGCGTCTGCACGAGACCGGCCAGATCACGGATGGGGCCTTCATGGAGTTCCTGCATGCACACACCAGCGTGGTCTTCCAGCCGGAGTTCGACGACCCGCGCTACTCGGGGATCAACCCGTATGCGCTGGGCTTCGGCATCCTGAAGGATCTTGAGCGGATCTGCACCGCGCCCACCGAGGAGGACCGGCGCTGGTTCCCGGACATCGCCGGCAGCCAGGACGTGCTCGGCACCTGGAAGACGGCCTGGGCCGAGTACCGCGACGAGAGCTTCATCCTGCAGTTTCTCAGCCCGCGACTGATGCGCGAATGGCGGCTATTCTCCGTGCTCGACGACACCGGCGCCGACGCAATGGAGGTCGAGGCCATCCATGACGAGTCCGGGTTCCGGGCGGTGCGCAGGGCCCTGGCCACCCACTACGACCTCGCGCGCCACGAGCCGGACATACAGGTGGTGGACGTCGATCTCGCCGGAGACCGCCACCTGATCCTGGAACACCGGGTGGTGGACGGGCGCCTTCTGGAACCGGGCAATACCCGCATGGTGCTGCACCACCTGGCAAATCTCTGGGGCTACCCGGTGACGCTGGCCGAGGTGGATGCGGCCTCGGAGCGCGAACTGAACCGCTTTCAGGACATTGCCCCGGACCCCACGGTGATCTGACACCCTCGCCGGCCCTCACCCCCGGCCCTCACCCCCGGCCCCGTTACTCCGGGCATCCTGCCCTCCGCCCTTCGGGCCCGCCTGCGGCGGTTCGAAATCCGCTCCCGGCGGATTTGTCCGCAAGCGGGAGAGGGGAGGAATGCGCGACTTTCGCGCTAACCAGGACTAATCAATCACACGCAGGCGGCCGGCCACACGGGTCAGCAGTTCGTAGCTGATCGTCCCGGCGGCGTCGGCAATGCGCTCGACCGGAAGACCCTCGCCCCACAGCGTCACCGTGTCCCCGACGACCGCGTCCGGGACCCCGTTCAGGTCGATCTCCAGCATGTCCATGGAAACGCGCCCGATCACCGGGCACTCGCGGCCGTGCACCAGAACCGGCGTGCCGCTGGGCGCGTGGCGCGGGTAGCCGTCGGCGTAGCCGATCGCGACCACGCCGGCCCGGGTGGATCCTTCGGCGGTCCAGGTGGCCCCGTAACCCACGCAGGCCCCGGGCTCGAGCGTCTTCACCGCGATCAGCGGCGCGGTGACCGTCATCACGGGCCGGAGAGCGCGATCGCGACCGACCTCGCCCTCCATCGGGCTCGGGCCATAGAGCATGATGCCCGGGCGGGTCCACTCGGCCGATGCGCTGCCGGCGGCCCCTCCGGAAATCACCAGCGCGGAATTCGCAACGCTGCGCTGGCCGGGCAGTTCGGCGACGGCGTGACGGAAGCGATCCAGCTGTTCCGCATTCTGCGGGTGTGCGATCTGATCGCCACAGGCAAGGTGCGTCAGCCAGTGCAGACCCCGGCGGGCGGCGGGATGGTCCCGCAGCCGCTGAAACAGCGTCTGGGCCTTCATCGGGGCAAACCCGAGCCGGTGCATGCCGGTGTCGAGCTTGATCCAGAGGCCGGGCAGCTCGCCGCGGAAGTCGGCCAGCACGGCCAGCTGTGCCTCATCGTGCAGCACGGGCTGCAGGCCGTGCCGGGAGCACAGATCCCACTCCGCGGCCGTGCGCGCGCCCTGCAGCACCAGGACCGGCGCGGAGACGCCGGCGGCGCGCAGCGCCAGTGCCTCCTCGACGCAGGAGACCGAGAAACCGTCGGCATGCCCGGTCAGCGCGGCGGCCGCCCACTCCATGCCGTGGCCGTAGCCATCCGCCTTGATCACCGCCCAGACCTTGCGCCCGGGGGCGAATGCCCGGGCGCGCGCGAGATTGTGGCGCAGCGCCCCGGCACTCCTGCGCATGGCGGCCGCCCGCCTCACGCCTCGGCGCCGATCCCGTAGACGTCCGGATGGTAGTTCTCGAAGCGCGTGTACTGCCCGCGGAAGGTCAACCGCACCGTCCCGATCGGCCCGTTGCGCTGCTTCGCGACGATGATCTCCGCGGTGCCCTTGTCGGCGCTGTCCTCGTTGTACACCTCGTCGCGGTAGACGAACATGATCACATCCGCATCCTGCTCGATCGCGCCCGATTCCCGGAGGTCCGACATCACCGGGCGCTTGTTGGGACGCTGCTCCAGCGAGCGGTTGAGCTGCGACAGGGCGATCATCGGGACGCTCAGTTCCTTCGCCAGCGCCTTCAGCGCCCGCGAGATCTCGGAGATCTCGGTCGCCCGGTTCTCGCGCGAGCCCGGGGACTGCATCAGCTGCAGGTAGTCCACCACGATCAGGCCGAGTCCCTTGTGTTCGCGCATCAGCCGGCGCGAGCGCGCACGCAACTCGGTGGGCGAGAGGGCGGGGGTGTCGTCAATGAACAGCGGCGCCTCGGAGAGCATGGACACCGCGCTGGTCAGCCGCGGCCAGTCGGCGTCGTCGAGCCGGCCCGAGCGCAGCTTCTGCTGGTTGATCCGGCCCATCGAGGACAGCAGGCGCATCGCGATCTGCTCGCCCGGCATCTCCATGCTGAAGACCGCGATCGGCTTCGCGGTCTTCATCGCCACGTACTCGCCGATGTTCATCGCGAACGACGTCTTCCCCATCGAGGGCCGTCCGGCGACGATGGCGAGATCTCCCGGATGCAGGCCGGAGGTGAGTTCGTCGAGGTCCTGGTAGCCGGTGGCAATGCCGGTGATCGGGCTCTTGCTCTCGAACAGCTGTTCGATCTGCTCGACCGCGGCCGCGAGCAGCGGCTTCATGCCGCGAAAGCCCTGGGTGCCGCGCGCACCGCGCTCCGCGATCGAGAAGACCTTCTGTTCGGCAAGATCCAGCAGCTCCCGCGTCGGACGGCCTTCCGGCGCGAACGCCGAGTCGGCCACCTCGGTACCCACCGAGATCAGAGAGCGCAGGATGCAGCGATCGCGAACGATGTCCGCGTAGGCCTTGATGTTCGCGGCGCTCGGTGTCTGGCTTGCGAGCTGCCCGAGGTAGGGAAGCCCCCCGGCATCCTGCAATTCGCCAGTATTCTGCAGCTGCTCCGCGACAGTCACCATGTCGAAGGGCGCATTGCGATCCGCCAGTGCGCCAATCGCCCGGAAGATCAGGCGATGGTCGTGACGGTAGAAATCGTCCGCGCCGATGCGATCGGCAATGCGATCCCACGCGTCGTTGTCCAGCATCAGTCCGCCGAGAACCGACTGCTCGGCCTCGACCGAATGCGGGGGTACGCGAAGACCCTGGCTCATGATCGTGCTGCGCTACCGATCAGCGGTGCTGCCGGCCCCGGCACGGACCAGGGCCAGCCTGCGCTCACTCCTCGCCGGTCACGATAATGCGGATTTCCGCATTCACGCCCGCATGCAGGTGCAACTCGATCTCGTACTCGCCGGTCTGCCGGAGCGGGCCCTCGGGCAGGCGCACCTCGCGCTTCTCCACCTCCACGCCCCGCGCGGTGACCG